>OZ244943.1:3542500-3842500 GCA_965222305.1 Reichenbachiella sp. | reverse complement strand
GCTCGAATAGCTCAATCGAGATGCCTCTGATAGTTGTGCTTTGGACACCTCTTCTGTTCGATCCCAACCCTCTCTAAGCTCAGCTATCCTCTTCTGATTGATGTCAAAGCCGAGGACATCGTATTTTTCTGCAGTCGCGACTGACAGGGGCAACCCCACGTAGCCCAGACCAATAACCGCTACCTTTATCTCACTCATCAGAGTACCTTATTTTTGAAATACTCAAGTGTCGGTTTCAGGCCCTCGCTTCTGCTAAATTTTGGTTCCCAATTCAAAACCTCCTTGGCTTTTGTGATGTTCGGTTGCCTTTGCTTTGGATCATCCTTTGGCAAGGGCTTATAAATGATCTTTGACTTACTTCCAGTCAATTTGATAATCTCCTCCGCAAATTGATTAATCGTAATCTCATCGGGGTTTCCAATGTTCACAGGATCTACGCAATCACTCAAAAGTAATCTGTAAATACCTTCTACAAGATCATCGACATAGCAAAACGACCGGGTTTGAGATCCATCTCCAAATGCTGTCAAATCTTCTCCTCGAAGCGCTTGGCCAATAAAAGCAGGCAATACTCGACCATCATCCAGTCTCATTCTGGGCCCATAGGTGTTGAATATCCTTACTATTCTTGTTTCAACTCCGTGATAGGTATGATAGGCCATTGTCATTGCTTCTTGAAATCTCTTGGCTTCGTCATATACACCTCTTGGGCCTACAGGGTTTACGTTTCCCCAATAGTCTTCTGTCTGAGGGTGAACCAACGGATCCCCGTATACTTCTGAGGTAGAAGCGATCAACATTCTCGCTTTTTTCGCTTTGGCCAAACCTAGCAAATTATGAGTTCCTAAAGACCCAACTTTTAGGGTCTGGATAGGAATTTTTAGGTAATCTATTGGACTAGCCGGTGAGGCAAAATGCATGATATAGTCCAGATCACCAGATACATGTACAAACTTAGAGACATCGTGATGATAAAATTCGAAATCCTCGTGATGGAATAAATGTTCTAGGTTGTCAATTGATCCAGTGATCAGATTGTCCATTGCAATGACGTGACAACCTTCTTTTAGAAATCTGTCACATAAATGCGAACCAAGGAAACCTGCTCCGCCGGTAATTAGTACTCTCTTTTTGGACATGCTTTAAAAATTAAAATTTCTGTCTGATAATGGTTTGTAAACCTGATCCTTTTCAGAAAGGACGATTTTTGATTCTTCAATTTGCCACTCTATCCCAAGCTCCAGCTCATTATACATAATGCCCCCTTCGTTTTCAGGTGAATAGTATTCATCAATGGCATAAAATATTTCGGCGGTTTCGGATAGTACCAAAAACCCGTGAGCAAACCCTTTGGGAATGAACAACTGGTTCTTTTTCTGGTGATCAATGATTTCAGAGTGATGTTGACCAAATGTGGGGGATCCTTCTCTCAGGTCGACCAATACATCCTGAATGGTGCCTTGGGTAACTGCCACCAGTTTGGCCTGGCTTTTTGGAGCATTTTGAAAGTGCAATCCTCTCAATACTCCTTGTGTAGACTTTGAGCAATTGAACTGCACCGGCTGAAAATTGACGCCTGTTTCCTCATTAAATCTTTCAACGCTGAACCACTCATAGAAGTAACCGCGGTTGTCGTTAAACAATTTGGGCTGAATATGAAAAGCTCCACCTAGTTTTAAAGGTTCTATACTCATTGTGCGAACTTTAGTACATTCAACAAATAATCTCCATAGCCGCTCTTTTGCAATGGCTTGGCAAGCTCCACTAGCTGATCTCTGGAAATGAAGCCCATTTTGTAAGCAATTTCTTCAATACAACTGATCTTGAGACCTTGTCTTTCCTCAATAGCCTGGACAAAAGTTCCTGCCTGAATCAAAGAAGTAATCGTGCCGGTATCCAGCCATGCGGTGCCTCTATCCAGGATTTCCACTTTGAGCTTGCCTCGTTTTAGATATTCGTTATTGACAGAGGTTATTTCCAGTTCTCCTCGAGCGCTGGGCTTGATTCCTTCGCATATTTCTACCACATCATTATCGTAGAAATATAACCCGGGTACAGCATAATTTGATTTAGGCTCAGTTGGCTTTTCTTCTATGGAAACGGCCATCTGATTTTTATCAAATTCTACAACTCCATATCGTTCAGGATCCTGCACGCGATAGGCAAAAATAATCCCACCGTCAGGGTCAGCACATTGTTGAAGCTTCTTAGAAAATCCGGAAGCATAAAAGATATTATCACCCAAGACCAATGCCACCTTATCGTCGCCAATAAATTCCTTGCCGATCAAAAATGCCTGAGCCAACCCTTCGGGTCTTTCCTGAACTGCATATTGAAAATTGCAGCCAAGGTTTTTTCCATCACCCAGCAACTTCTCAAACAATGGTAAATCGTGAGGAGTAGAAATAATCAAAATGTCCTTTATCCCTGCCAGCATCAATGTGGACAGAGGATAATATATCATCGGTTTGTCATAAACCGGAAGAATCTGCTTACTTACAGCAATGGTGAGCGGATGTAGTCTGGTGCCAGATCCGCCAGCTAGTATTATTCCTTTCATTTATAAAAGTCTAGGTACCAGTCAATAAAATTATTTATTCCTACCTCAATGGGTGTAGTAGGTCGGTAACCGATTTTGGCTACCAGGGCTTCCAAGTCTGGTTTGGATTCGACTACATCTCCAGGCTGCATCGGCAGGTAGTTGATGATGGCCTTTTTTCCAAGTTTCTTTTCGATCAACTCAATGTAGTAGGTCAAATCTACCACCTGATTATTTCCGATGTTATAAACCTGAAAGGGTGCAAAACTAGTGGATGGATCTTTATTTACTCCATCCCAATCCTGATCTTTTTGTGGGACATGATATATCAGCCTAATGATGCTTTCGCATATATCGTCTACATAAGTAAATGACCGTTTCATTTTTCCATGGTTGAAAACATCCATAGTTTTTTGCTCGATGATGGCTTTGGTGAATAAAAATAGTGCCATATCCGGTCGGCCAAAAGGCCCATACACAGAGAAAAAACGTAGTCCCGTGACTGGTAGACCGAAAAGTGCCGAATAGGAGTGAGCGATCAATTCATTGGATCTTTTGGATGCGGCATAAAGGGATATGGGGTGATCCGTTGCGTGGGCTGGATCAAAGGGGAGCTCTTTATTAGCACCATACACTGATGAAGACGAGGCGAACAAAAAATGCTTCACCTCATGTCGCTTGGCTAACTCAATCAATTTCACAAAGCCTGAGATGTTGGAATATACATAGTCATCCGGGTGCTCAAGGGAATGTCGCACGCCTGCCTGTGCCGCGAGGTTGATGACCACTTCTATCTTATTTTGCTCAAAAACCTGGGCAAGTTGATCATCATTGAGGTCAACTTTTATAAACTCAAAATTCTCCTCACCAGCCAGAATGTTCAGCCGTGCTTTTTTGAGTTCCACATCATAGTAGTCGTTTACATTGTCTATGCCGATCACTTTGAAACCTAGCTGACTTAATCGTCGGCCCAAATGGAATCCAATAAACCCCGCAACTCCTGTGACTAAAATGTTTGAAAACTGATTGGACATGTTGGTGCCTAATTTTGTACAATGCTAAGCCGAACAGCGCAGTATTCAAAACATTTAAAAATTCAATAACCTACTAATTGCCCGGCCTTTAGTCTAGTTTTGCGCTGCTTGAAGTTACTGTCAGAAATACAGACCCTCATACACAAAGACCTCATTCTGGAATGGCGGCATAAATATGCCATCAACGGTGTGCTGCTATATACCTTCTCGACCATCTTTATCTGTTATATGTCCTTCCTGGTATTGAGGGGTGGTGTTAACCCATTTTCGTGGAACGCTTTGTTCTGGATCATCATGCTCTTCTCAGCAATAACGGCCGTTTCTAAGTGTTTCGTACAGGAAAGCCATGCCCGTCAGATGTACTACTTTCACCTTGTCAATCCTGAGGCGATGATCACCGCTAAGATTATTTACAACACGGGTTTTTTGATCCTGCTTTCTGCAGTGGGGTATTTTCTTTTTGGACTGATATTGGGTAACCCGGTACAAGACAAAGGGCTTTTTCTGGCAGCCGTTCTTCTTGCGGCCATGGGTTTTTCCACTTCACTAACTTTGATGTCCGGTATTGCCTCCAAGGCAGAGAACAACGGCATGCTGATGGCGATTTTGTCCTTTCCTGTCGTGATCCCTATTCTTCTGATGGTCATCAAAATTTCTAAAAATGCAATTGACGGACTTGACCGAAGCGAAAGTCTTGATGAAGTAATAACTTTGCTCGCGATCAATGTGATCATGGGAGCCCTGGCCTACATTTTATTCCCTTATCTCTGGAGAAGTTGATATGTTTTCGTTGAAGTCAAGCTGGTGGAAAATTTTGAGTGTGTTGCTGCTACTCTACACATTCATAGGAGGATTGCTTTTTAGCGTTCCCCGCCTTCATATTTTGAACGAAACTATTCGGAATCTGCACTTTCATGTATGTATGTGGTTTGGGATGATCCTGCTCTTATTGGGCTCAATGATCCATTCTATTCTATACTTGTCCAGTGGCAAAAAAGAAGACGACATCCGGGCAAGTACCTATGGAGTCGTGGGCGTGTTATTTGGAATACTTGGTATCCTAACAGGAATGCTCTGGGCGCAATATGCCTGGGGAGAGTGGTGGAGTGGAGACCCAAAACAAAATGGAGCGGCGATAGCCCTTCTGATTTATTTTGCCTATTTCATTCTAAGAAATTCATTTGAGGATGAGCAGCAGCGTGGCAGGATCAGTGCCGTGTACAACATTTTTGCATTTTTTGCTATGGTTCCTCTTTTGTTCATTTTACCAAGGTTAACTGATTCCCTTCACCCCGGTAGTGGAGGAAACCCGGGCTTCAATTTTTATGATCTTGACAGCAAGCTCAGAATGGTGTTTTACCCTGCCATCATTGGATGGACACTGTTTGGTGTTTGGATGGCGTCAATAAAGATTCGATTGGAAGATGTTAAAGAACTAAAGTCTGAGGCTGGAAGCTAGAAGTATGAAGCAGGAAGTTGGATTCAAGTTCGAAGAATTGATCATCTGGCAAAAAGCCATGCAATTAGGAGAATCTTTATTTGAATTGTCGAAGAAATTTCCTGATGATGAAGGATTTAACCTCACCTCGCAAATGATGCGGGCCGTTGACTCTGCTGCGTTGAATATCTCAGAAGGCTCAATTGATCAATCAAATCCCGAGTTTCGAAGGTTTTTGGGATACAGTATCCGATCATTGGCAGAGGTGGTCACTTGCCTGCACAAAGCCAACAGCCGAAAATATCTTTCTAGGAATCAGTTCAATGAACAATATAATTTTGCCTTCAATCTCATGAATATGATCGTGGCGTTTAAAAAAAGAATAAAATGAAACTCCCAGCTTCAAACTTCCAACTTCCAACTGTCAACAAGTGGCTGAAATGCTTGTGCGTTCTGTTGGTACTGATGTTAGTGCTCTCTTTCGGATCTAATGCCCAGGACAAATACGAAATCACCGAAAACGATTACCAAAACACTGAAGTGGAAATGGCTGATGTCATGCGACAAAACGGTAAGATCTACGTGGTGGTTGGCGTCATTTTGATCATTTTTGCGGGAATTACATTTTACCTGTACAGGCTGGACAAGAAAGTCGGCGAACTAGAAAAAGAGTTGGAAGGGGAAAGCAAGGAGTCATGAAGAAATCACACATTTTCTTAATTGTCATTATTGGAGTGGCCATTATGGTCATCATCTCTACGGCAGGTGATGCAAGTACTTACGTTGGGTTTGGGGAAGCCAAAGAAATGGCCAACGATGGTGTGACCAAAAAAATCCATGTGGTAGGCCAACTTAAAAAAGACTCCAACGGTGAAATAGTAGGAATTCAGGCCTCTCCCGACATGCTTTCTTTTTCTTTCGTGCTGGTAGACAATCAGGGCCTGGAGCAGCAGGTGATATTCAACGAACCCATGCCTGCTGACTTCATGAGATCAGAACAGGTGGTAGTGGTAGGCGCTTATTATGAAGATAATTTTGTCGCTTCGAAAATCCTGATGAAGTGCCCATCCAAATATCAGGAAGAAACCATCGAAGTGGTCGACGCATAAATTAGTCACATGGTTCATACGTTTGTCGGCTCTCTCGGACACTTTCTTGTAATCTCCTCTTTTGTGGCCTCCCTGGTTGCATCTCTAGGTTATTTTCTATCCGTTAATTCTAAGGATGAGGCGCAAAAAGCATCATGGTTGAAACTCGGTCGGTCGGTGTTCATTGGTCATGCGGTATTTGCGTTTGGAGTTGTGGCCGTATTATTTTTCATCATCAACCAGGGCTATTTCGAGTATCATTATGCCTATAGCCATAGTTCGTCCATCCTCCCGATTTACTATCAGGTTTCAGCTTTCTGGGAAGGTCAGGAAGGCTCCTTTCTTCTTTGGATTTTTTGGAACGCCATTCTTGGGTTGATACTAATCAAAACCAACAAAAAGTGGGAAGGCTCAATCATGGCAATTTTTGCATTGGTGCAAGGCTTTTTGCTATCAATGATATTAGGAGTCGTAATTGGTAATCTAAAAATCGGTAGCTCACCTTTCATGCTATTGCGGGAAGTCATGGATGCCCCAATTTTTAAATCCAATCCAGATTTCATCCCAGAAGATGGATCCGGTCTCAATCCTCTTCTTCAGAACTACTGGATGGTGATTCACCCTCCCACTTTGTTTTTGGGTTTTGCTACAACGCTGATTCCTTTTGCCTATGCCATTGCCGGCCTTTGGACAAAGAATTATCGAGAATGGATTCGTCCGGCATTGCCATGGACACTTTTCTCTGGTGTGGTGCTAGGTGTAGGAATCTTAATGGGAGGCTACTGGGCCTATGAAACGCTCAACTTTGGGGGCTACTGGAACTGGGATCCTGTCGAGAATGCCGTATATGTCCCATGGATCGTGCTGATCGCAGCGATTCACACGATGATCGCTTTCAAGAAAAGTGCTACGGCTCTGAAGTCCTCTCTCATCCTGGCCACTTCGGTATTTATTCTGATAGTGTATTCTACCTTTTTGACACGAAGCGGAATATTGGGAGATTCATCAGTTCACTCCTTTACAGATTTGGGCTTGTCAGGCCAGTTGCTGATCTATCTTTTGGTTTTCCTGATTGGGACAATTGTGATCCTTGCACTTTCATGGAAACATTTAGGTTCTGACGAACAGGAAGTTTCTGCCTATTCAAGGGAGTTCTGGATTTTTATTGGAGCGACTGTTTTATGCCTGATGGGTTTCCAGGTGATTATTCCAACCTCTATACCGGTTTGGAATGCCATTGTGGAGAATTTCGGGATCATCTCCAATATGGCTCCACCTGTCGATCAGGTAGAATATTACACCCAATGGCAGCTTTGGGGTGGAGTATTGATTGCCTTACTTTCCGGCACGGGGCAGTTCTTTTGGTGGAACAAAATGGATCGAGCCAAGCTTAAGGAACAACTCACGACGCCTTTATTGATCACCCTGGTTCTAAGTGCAGCAGTCATCGTATTCATCGGAGTACACGACATCACCTACATTCTACTTCTTACCGCAGGGATTTACTCCATAGTCGCGAACGGAGTGATATTAATCGACCGTTGTAAAACCAACATCAAACTATCCGGAGGGGCCATTGCTCATATTGGTATTGCCATGATGCTGATCGGTATTTTATTTTCTTCCGGATATTCCAAAATCCTTTCCATCAACTACACTGCCCAGGTCTGGAGTAAGAACTTTCCCGATGAGGTAAACCAAAAAAATCTCCTGCTATTTCAAAATGAGCCCCGGCAAATGGCCGATTGGTCATTGCTCTACCGAGGCATGCGCAAAAAAGTTGAAGGAGTTGATGGCTATGTGAGTTCCAACGATTTGGTACAAGTCAGCCCAACGCAAGCCGTCGCTGTTGTGGACATTGTTAAAGATGACAAAGTGGTCAAATCAAAAGGTGACACGCTCGAACTCATCAGCCCCGAAAACAGCTATTTCGAAATTGACTATATCAAAAACAACGGCGAAGTTTTTACGCTTTTCCCTACGGTGCAGATCAATGATCAGATGGATATGACGGTTTATTCCCCAGATATCAATCGTACGATGATGGCAGACCTCTACACCCATATCAGAACCTTCCCGAATCCAGAAGAAGAAGCCGAGTGGAGCGAAATCAAGGAGGTCACTATCAAACGAAACGAAAATTTCTTTGTGAATGACTATGTGGCCACTCTGGAGAAAATCGAGAGGGTTCCGGAGGTAGATGGTGTATACCTCACAGCAGATGATGTGGCAGTCGAAGCAACCATCAGAATACAAGGTGAGCAGCGGGATTATCTGGCAAAGCCTGTGTACATCATCAAGGATATGCAGGCGGGCATGCTTTCCTATACAATATATGATCTGGCTACACGAATTTCTCTATTGGCAATAGATCCTAAGAACGATCAATTCACCCTGGGTGTGAGTACCACGCAAAAGGACTGGGTAATACTGGAAGCTGTGGAAAAGCCCATGATCAACATCCTATGGATTGGTACGCTGGTAATGGTGCTCGGCTTTGCCATAGCGATAGCCAGACGCTACTCCGAATTCATGAAAATGAAGAAAAAGGGGATCGAATAGCTTATTATGTACTGATATTCACAAGGTTTATTACAGCGATACAGCCATCCTCCCTTGGAAACTCGACTGTCATTAAATTGGATGTAGAACTGACAATGGTGAGCGTGCGACACTGACTGGTTGACGGAATAGGACATAACCTGATGCCGTTGTCTGTGGTATTGAAAGTCCCAACTTCATCATCAGTTTGGCTATCAAAATTAGTGTTCAACACATAATTGCCATTATTTCTTAGCTCGAGACGAACACATGAAAAAGAATTGCCAGAGCCTACGTTGTTGCTGCAGTTTACTGGTCCGTCAAAAATTTCCAAATTGCAGTCCCTCCTGGATACATCACTTGCCAGCCATGTTCCAATCAAAATGGCACTGTCATCAGTTTCACCACACTGGACAAAGGTCGAGAGCGCAACTATGGCTGCTATTAGGGAGATAAATTTCGATTTCATATTCCTTTCTTTGAGTTGGGTCAAATTTATCGATTTGGACATACAAGTCCAGCATTAGTCGGTAATAATCACACCGGTGGCCACAAACTTGTACTCCGTCTTTGGATCAACTATTTGCGAAATCTGCTCCTCAGATTTGCCCGCATCCTCGGCATAGTGCTGCAGTTCCACTACAGAAGTCTCTACCTTTTGGCAATAGCCCTGAAAGATGGCCGTCTTTCCATTAAGTCCCTCGGTAGGCACGAAAAAACCGTAATTCTTGAAGGTAACTCGCTGCGTACTGCCATCTGCTTGCAACGTCATCCAGCATCCTTTTACCGAGCACGACGTTTCGATTGTTCCGGAGAAGGTCCCCGACAGGCTATCGGTACTGGCCATGAGCTGATTCAGGTCATCAACGTCTATCAGGTCACTGTATTCAAAGGGTTCACCATAGACCCCTTTTTCGCCTTGAGCGAAAACCTGAAAAGCAGGCACTATCAACAAAAAGATTAGTAGTTTTTTCATGGCAATGTAGATTTCAATTTCATTATTCTTTGATAAGACTGCTCTATCCTCTCCCGGCTGATCTCACCACTTTCCACAAAACCTATGATAATCTCGTGTATACGTGATGAGCCACGGCTTTCGCTACCGGCCACATTGTTGGCAAATACCAAAATATCAACGCCGGCATTGATGGCCATCCTGATCGACTCCTCTAATCCAAAATGGCTGGATATCGCATGCATTTGCATGTCATCGCTAAACACTACTCCGTCATATCCTAATACCCCTCTCAAAATATTGTTGACTATGTAAGGAGAAAGGGTAGCCGGAAGGCCGTTAGGATCCAGGTGCTTATTGACAATATGGGCTGTCATGATGCAGTCTACATACCCGGAGTCCAGCATGTACTTGTAGGGCATCAGTTCACTAAACTGCCAGTAATCAGTGACGTCCGCTATCCCCAGATGAGAATCGCTGTGCGAACTCCCGTGTCCGGGAAAATGCTTGAGTACCGTAAAAACCCCCTGCTCCCTATGTGCTTTTACCACCTCTGTGGCATGCGCCGCCACCAACATAGGATCCTCGGAATAGCTCCGACCAATGTTTCCAATCACAGGATTGTTGGGATTGACATTGACATCTACTACGGGGGCAAAGTTTACATTGAAGCCCAATTCGGCTAATGTAGCTGCGGTTGTGCCGGCATAATATCCTGTGCTGTCCGTTGATTCCACTTTTCCCAATTCCCCGGCAGCGGCTGTACGAGGAAATCCATATTTGGGCTTAAGCCGATTAACACGGCCTCCCTCTTCATCAATACTCACCAGAAGGGGTATTTTTGCTGCCTTCTGGAGTAGTTTGATGCTTTTGATCAAACCTTCCTTGGGTGCTTCCGGATCCACATTTTTTTCGAAGTAAATCACACCGCCTACTTTCCCAGCCTTTATCTCCTCCATGATGGGAGCTTTTTTATGTACAGATGGCTTATTTCCTATTCCTGACATGATCATTTGACCGATCATGATATCGAGTGAGACACTATCGCCTACTGATTGTGATAAAGAAGATTGTACAAAAAGGAGGCTAATCAGGAGAGAAAGAAACGTCTTCATTCCGGGTATTTTAGGTTTAATTAATAAATAAGCAAAACTGTTTAGCTTTGCCCTCGTTTCCTAGAGGTTACACGCAGCTTTTTGGCGCTTTAAAGATATAACACTACATTTATTGTTATGCAGATTGAACCTGGTGAATTGCTGGCCAAGATTAACTCCCCGCATGATCTGAAAGAGTTGGATGCCGTACAATTGGTGCAGTTGTCGCAAGAATTGCGCCAATACATCATCGATACGGTCTCCGTCTATGGGGGTCATTTTGGTGCGAGCCTGGGGGTAGTGGAACTCACCGTTGCCCTTCATCATGTATTCAACACCCCGTCCGATCAGCTCATCTGGGACGTAGGTCATCAAGCTTATGGACATAAGATCTTAACCGGCCGTCGTGACAACTTCCACACGAATAGATACTACGGAGGTCTTTCCGGTTTCCCGAAAAGGGCCGAAAGCGAGTATGATGCCTTCGGAGTAGGGCATTCATCCACGTCCATCTCTGCGGCGCTTGGGATGGCAGAAGCTTCCAAGTATCTGAACGAAGAAGACCGACACCACATCGCTGTGATCGGTGATGGTGCCATGACAGGAGGTATGGCTTTTGAGGCAATGAACCACGCAGGTGTGTCCAACTCAAACCTGCTGATCATCCTGAATGACAACTGCATGTCGATCGACCCTAACGTGGGAGCACTTAGGGATTATCTGACGGACATTACCACCTCACATACCTACAATAAACTCCGAGACGAGGCATGGAAAATACTAGGAAAAATCAGCAAATTCGGCCCAAATGCCCGTGAGATCGCCTCAAACTTTGAGTCTTCTGTCAAATCCTTTTTGCTGAATCAGAGCAACCTTTTCGAATCACTCAACCTGAGATATTTCGGCCCTATAGATGGCCATGACCTCAATCACCTGGTGAGTGTACTCAAAGACCTAAAAGACATCAAAGGCCCAAAAATTCTTCACTGCATTACCAAGAAAGGAAAAGGCTATTCTCTTGCCGAAGAGGATCAGACCAAATGGCATGCGCCGGGAACGTTTGACAAGCTCACCGGAGTAATCCACAAGAAGGTCTATGAAACACCTCAGCCACCCAAGTACCAGGATGTGTTTGGTCATACGTTAGTGGAGTTGGCTGAGCAGAATGAAAAAATCATGGGCATTACGCCTGCCATGCCCTCCGGTTCCTCACTTAATATCATGATGAAAGCCATGCCGGAGCGAACCTTCGACGTAGGCATTGCTGAGCAGCACGCCGTTACATTTTCGGCTGGATTGGCAACTCAAGGGTTGGTGCCTTTTTGCAACATCTACTCCACATTCATGCAGAGGGCATACGACCAGGTGATCCATGATGTAGCCATTCAAAACCTCGACGTTGTCTTTTGTCTCGATCGTGCAGGTTTTGCGGGAGCCGATGGGCCTACTCACCATGGATGCTACGATATTGCGTACTTCAGGACTGTGCCCAACATGATCGTCTCAGCACCAATGGACGAGGCTGAACTCCGTAACCTCATGTATACGGCACAGCTTCCCGACATGGGACCGTTTTCTATCCGATACCCCAGGGGTCAGGGTGTCATGCCACAATGGAAGACACCCATGGAAGAAATCACCGTCGGCAAAGGACGCAAGTTGTCTGAAGGAGATGACCTTGCGTTTGTCACCATTGGACATGTGGGCAATTACGTTATTGAGGCATCAGAAAAATTGTCAAAGGACGGCATTAGCACAGGTCACTATGATATGCGATTTGTCAAGCCTATCGATGAGGAAATGCTCCACGAGGTGTTCCAAAAATATAAGTATGTCATCACTGTTGAGGACGGCGCAATCCAAGGAGGGTTTGGCAGTGCCGTTTTAGAGTTTATGGTGGACAACGACTATCACTCCAAGGTAGTAAGACTGGGAATTCCTGATGAGTTTGTCGAGCATGGCACGCAACTGGAACTTCATCGCCAATGCGGTTTTGATCCGGAGGGTATCTACCAATCTGCTAAAAAAATCCTGGAAACCTCCCTGGTATAACCCATGAAGCTTTCGATATCCGGTTCGGGGCCCGCAGTAGTTTTTATTCATGGCTTTTGTGAGGATTCGACCATTTGGGAGCCTTTCAAAAACCGGCTTGAGAATAGCTATCGCGTAGTACAAGTTACCCTGCCCGGGCACGGCGATGCACCGCTTGCCCTATCAAAGTTTACAATAGATGAACTGGCGGACTTGCTCTATGCAAAGCTTGTCGATCAGGGAATAGAACATTTTTTTGTGATTGGTCATTCGCTGGGGGGATACGTAGCCCTTGCCCTTACCGAGCTGCACGAGGACGTTGTTTTGGGTTTCGGTTTGTTTTCCTCCACTACCTATCCGGATACCGAAGAAAAGAAAAAGGCCAGAACAAAAGTGGGAGAATTTCTAAAGGAGCATGGAGTAAGAACCTACATGGATTCATTCGTGCCCAGCCTATTCTCCCCATCCAACCGGGGTAAGATGATGCCGGCTATAGAAGCCCTAAAAGAAATTGGCTTGAAAGTTTCCCCGGAGACCATAGTAGCCTACTCCCTGGCTATGAAAGACAGGCCGAATCGTTCACACCTCCTTTCCATCGCAAAACCAAAATTTGTCATTGCCGGAGAGGATGATGGCGCAGTTCCTCTTGAGGTTTCCCTAAAAATGATTGATCAAATCCCTCAGGACTCAGCGCTCATTCTCGAATCCACGGGACACAATGGCTATGTTGAGGCTCGTACCGAGACCCTGGAGTTCATAGAAGTTTTTCTTTCGAAAGAACTTTTATAGATTGTAGGAAGTTCGATCCGAATCTAAAATATGAAAAGCCATTTCCAGGCCCTGCTCGCGACCCTCTTAGGAACGATCCTGTTGGTATCTTGCCAGCCCAATAATGCCAACAGATCATCGGGGCCTGTTGAACATGGAAATGTGCAAAACGCTACGGCAGCAATTTTTCTGGATAGTATCAAGAGCAGAGGGTACCTCACGGCTATTATGGACAACAGCACGACGAGTCTCTTTCTGTATCGTGGCCAGCCTCTGGGTTTTGAGTATGAGTTGATCTCGCAGTTTGCAGAAAGCATGGGGGTAGAATTGAGGTTTTTATTCACCCGAAATCTAGAGGAGGGCTTTGAAATGCTCAATGAAGGAAAGGGCGATATTCTGGCCCACAACCTGACTATTACCTACGAACGACGGGAGATTATCAATTTTTCAGACCCGCATTATGAAGTCCGTCAAATGCTCATTCAGCGAAATCCCGACGGCTGGCGAAAAATGAAACTGCATGAAATCGAGAACCAGCTGATCAGAAACCCATTGGATCTTGGAAACAAAGAAGTACATGTGAGGAGCGGCTCTTCCTATGTCATGCGACTAAAAAACCTCTCCAACGAAATAGGTCAAAAAATTTTGATCATAGAGGAGTCCGATCTCGAAACAGAAGATTTCATAGAAATGGTAGCTCATGGGGAAATCAACTACTCTGTAGCGGATGAAAACATTGTCAATGTATTTAGTCGATACTATTCTAATGTAGATATGGAAACGGCAATCAGCTTTCCGCAGCAAATCGCCTGGGGCCTGCGCAAAAATTCTGATACTCTAAAAATGGCCATCAACGAATGGCTCGCTCAGATGAAAAGTGGCCCCGATTACAATGTATTGTACAACAAGTATTTCAAGAACTCGTCAAAGGCTGCCGAATTAATCAACAGTGAGTTTTTCTTTAAAGGCACCAGCCAGATATCCCCCTACGATAGTTTGATCAAAGTCTATGCTAAATCTATCAAGTGGGACTGGAAACTCCTGGCTGCCCAGATCTCAAAGGAGTCTAAGTTTGATCCAAGAGCAAAATCCTGGGTAGGCGCCATTGGGCTCATGCAGGTGATGCCCCGAACGGGTATGGAGTACGGAATAAAAAATCTATACGAACCCGATCTAAACCTGCAAGCCGGCACCCAACACATCGTCTGGTTAGAGCAAAAATGGCTTCATATAGAAGATCCCGAGGAACGTCTGAAGTTCGTGCTTGCGTCCTACAATGTAGGGGACGGTCACGTCCGGGATGCGGTGAAGCTAACAGAAAAATATGGAGGTGATCCCACGAAATGGGATGGCCAGGTAGAGAAATATGTCCTTGCCAAATCCAAGCGAAAATACTACGAGGATCCTGTTGTCAACTTTGGATACTGCCGCGGAAATGAGCCAGTTCAGTATGTACAGGACATCTTAAATCGCTATAATCAATACCAGCAGATGTATCGATCCATTGATTAGGTGTATATTTAGTTGATTGATAAGAATTAATTTGCCAGACAATGGATGAGTACGTACACCAACTGTATATAGACTACCTGAGAAATCGGAAAATAAAACTCCCTGAGGATCAGTTTGAATACCTTACGAAGTTGTATCCCGCCATATTGGTGTGCATGGGAGATGGAAAGCTCGATAAAGAAGAGTGGGACGGTATCGTGATGGCAACTCGTGGGCTGGCTGCGGAATTTGCCCGATCACCCAGTGACAACCGGGACATGATCGCCATGTCGTTTCGTACCGAGATCCGTTACCTCACCGACAATGTAGACAAATGGCAAAAGAAGTTTTTAAGTGCGCTGCATCATAGCCTTAAAGACAAGCCGCTCGACCAAGAGTTTGTGATGGAGACCATGTACCTTTTCGCCAATATCGCCGGTGGCATATCCGACGAGGAGGAAGACAAGATCAAGGAGCTGGCCCGCCGCCTGGAGATCGACAGTTAAGCGATCGCTGTAGCCGGTACGAGCCTCATGTACCGCTGCATCCGGATGGAACCTCGATCCAATGGCCTGATGGAGGTGATCTGCAGGGAAGCCGGATTGACAAACATTTCAAACCAACTGCCATGTATTTTGATCAGCGTCACCTTGTATTCATTGAAAATGATATCGGTGAGGATCACACCGTACTTGTATATATGATAAATCTGGTCTACCAGGGGTTTTCTCAAAAATTCTGCAAGCTCCATTTCTTTACTGGTTTTGTGAATAATTACAATCCAAAAGTAGTTTCACCCACGCCTATATGAAATAGAGCATTTTCGTAAAAAGTGAAATACAAATTTTGTCAGGGTTTGTTTCGGTGTAAGCAGCACATCTTTAGACGAATGTCTCTTTTCTATGGATGAAAAATTGTGGTGAATGGAGTCCTTCAAAATTTTGGACAAAATCTCCAATACCTGCTTTACGCCAAACCCATAGGCATTAGGTAAAATCCCTACGAAAATGGAGGAAAAAGTTAGCCTGCTATGGGCAGTTTGATCTGATCGAGGTAGAAATAGAGCCTGTTGGAGCTAAAGTCCAATGGGCAAATGGCTGTAATCGTCAGCTTCTTGTGGTCAATAAATATTTCGTAGTAGTTGCCTTCTAGCAGGTAGAGGTTCACTTTGTAGTTGTAGTAGCGAATGTCGGTCACGAAGGAGCCTTTTCGGTACAGATACTGCACCTGATCATCGAGTGGCAATTTCAAAAAATCTCTTTGGCTCATCGGTGATGCTTTGTGTCAATTTACTAAAAATCCAGAAAATCTTTGAGGCTCTTGTCGAAAATTAGATCATGCTTGCCCTGCAATATTTCGTTGAGATGGTTATGGTATTCATTAAATGACGTGAGATCGTTGTGCTTGCCGCCATGGATTGGGATCAGGCGGGTTGTCAACGGGGCCTCCTGCCTTAGCCGCACGCTCGATCGGTAGGGAATCAGGTTGTCGCTCGTACCATGAATAATGTAAACCGGGCATCGCACATACTTGATCCAGATGTCGGTGCGGATGTGGTACTTGAGCAGCATCGATATCGGCAAAAAGAAAAACCATCGAGAGGTGAGCTGAGACAAACTGTAATAGGGTGCATCGAGTATCAGCATTTTGGGTCGGTTTTTGGAGGCGAGCTTGGCGGCAAAGCCAGAACCCATGGATCGGCCGTAGACTATTATTTTCTCCTCAGCATACCAGCCACGCGCCTGATTGTAGATGTGTTGGCTGTCCTGGTAGATGGCCGTCTCGGCCCGCTTGCCGGTGCTTTTGCCAAATCCCCGGTAGTCGATGATCAGTACCTCATAGTCGTTGCGGGTGAAGTCCTTGGCGTACTTGCTCCAGCCCTTGATGCTACGGGTATTTCCATGAAAGTAGATCACGATCCCCACACTGTCCTTGACCGTAAACCGCAGGCCGTTGATCCTGACGCCCTCCTCCACATCAAAAAAGTACTCTTCGAACGGTTCGTCGTACTTGTATTCAAAATCCTCGGGCAGCTTCTCCGGATGGAACATAAAGTACTCCTGCACGAAGTAGGCTATGATGCATAGCAAGAGGTAGATGCCAATTCCGATCCAGAGGTAGAGCCACATGGTTCTAAAATACTTGAATCCAGCAAGGCATCCAAAATCAGAATTCCATATATTGAGCATCAATGAATCACATTCGTACATTTGACCTCCACTTTCTCGGCTTGAATCAAGCCATCGCCTCTTTCCTTATTGAAACCAGCGACGGCCCCATACTTATAGAATCTGGTCCGCACTCCACTTTCAACAATCTGGAAAAAGAATTAGAGAAACTTGGATATACTGTTTCCGATGTCCAGCATGTATTCCTGACCCACATCCACCTGGATCATGCCGGGGCGGCATGGGCTTTCGCTGAAAAGGGCGCTAAGATTTACGTTCATCCGTTTGGTGCCAGGCACATGGCCGATCCCTCTAAGCTCATGGCTTCTGCCAAAATGATTTATCAGGACAGGATGGACGAACTTTGGGGAGACATGAAGCCTATTCCGAAAGAACTATTGATTGAAGTAGATCATGAGCAAACCATAGAAGTGGGTGGTATAAAAATCAAATCCCTGCACACACCCGGGCACGCCTCACATCATATCGCATGGCAACTTGATGACGCCCTATTCACTGGAGATGTCGCCGGGGTGAAAATCGATAATGGCCCTGTACAACCTCCTTGTCCTCCTCCCGATATCAACATCGAAAAGTGGCTCGGCTCTATTGGTTTGATCAAAAAGCAAAAGCCTTCAAGACTGTACCTCACACATTTCGACTATATAGAAAATGTAGAAGAACATCTGAATCAGCTGACCGAAATGCTGAAAGACTGGTCACAATTTATAAAGGGCAAGTGGGAGGAAGAACTGTCCAATGAAGAAATCACTCCGCTCTTTGTGGAGCACACAAGAAAACAACTCGAAGCAGCAGGTTTGGGAACAACTGAAATTGCCCAGTATGAAGCAGCCAACCCTTCATGGATGAGTGTGGCAGGCCTGGTAAGATACTGGCACAAAAAATCACAAACCTAGAACCATGGAAAACTTTCGTAACCTAATCTTTATAGACATTGAGACAGCCTCGGGCAAGCCGTCTTTTGACGAACTGTCTGAGACCCTGAAAGAGCTCTGGGTAAAAAAGGCCACTTTGTTAAAGAATGAAGAGGAACACTCCGCCCAGGAATTGTACTTCGAGCGGGCAGGGATCTATGCCGAGTTTGGTAAGGTGGTCTGTATCTCGGTGGGATTTCTATTTCAAAATGAGGAAAGGGAACTGAGCGCTAAAGTCAAAGCCCTCAAATCTGATGATGAGAAAACACTGCTTGAAGAATTTAAAGCCCTTCTGTCCAAAATGGATGAAACCAAAATCCAGCTTTGCGCGCACAACGGTAAGGAGTTTGACTTTCCGTATCTGTCTCGCAGGATGCTGATCAATGGGGTCAAACTGCCCTATTATCTGGATCTATCGGGGAAGAAACCATGGGAGGTACAGCATATCGACACCATGCAGATGTGGAAGTTTGGGGATTGGAAGAGCTACACCTCTCTTGATTTACTGGCTCAGGTTTTTGAGATACCCTCACCCAAGGATGACATTGATGGCAGTGACGTCAATCGTGTCTACTATGAAGAAAATGACCTGGATCGAATCGCCCTATACTGCAACAGGGATGTTTTTACCACCATCCAGGTTTACCTCAAGCTGAAAGGACATGAGATTGTGGCGGAGAAGAATGTGGAATTAGTGGATTAAACCTGGTGATTGTATAGCCGTAATATTTCCTATGCTCCTCCAACAATTCCCCGATCTTATCTGGCTACAACGACAAGCCAAAACTAATTTTGCCGACGGACAGGCTGAGAACCAAACACGACTTCCCGAAAAAGGTTGGCCCTCGGTTGTGCTCAATGTAGATGCAAGGAAAGCAGAGCGTCCGGATATTCTAGCGCCCTTTAGCCTGTTTATGAATCTCGAAGGGAGCAGCATGGTTCATGCCGATGGTAAAGAAAACCCACTTTCAACAGACACGTATTGCCTGGTCAACAAAGGGCAAACCTATGACCTGATTATTCCGAATTCGGCAAAGACGTTCAACATCCATTTTGGTGAAAAACTGGTTCGGGAAGTAGAATTTGCCACTTCGAATAGTCATGCTTCGCAACTGGACGATTTACCAGATAATCAAAGTATACCCGAGGTGTTCAATCGAGTCAGATGGAAGGACCAAAAGTTAGAAATTCTTGCACTTCGGTTGCGGCAGTTTTATCAAAGTGATCGGGATCCAAATACCGACTTAGAATATGAATTGCTAGGGGATATCTTGAGACACCTCCTGCTGACTGCTGGCGAAGACAGAAAATTTCAGAATCGGATTTCTTCTAAAAAGAAATCGACTCAGCAAGAACTGGTCAGACGACTGATGATCTCCCAGGATTATATCCACACGAAACTCGACGAAAATATTACATCTGATGAACTTAGTAAAATTTCAAGTCTGTCAAAATACCATTTCTTAAGATCCTTTAAGGAAGTTTTTGGCTGTGCTCCATATCAATATCAGCAACATTTAAAAATGGAAAAAGCCATCATGCTCTTGAAAAGCCCTACCCTTTCAATTCAGGAAATTTCCTGGAAGCTCAATTTCCAAGAACCAGCTTCATTCAACAAGGCATTCAAAAAATATACGGGATTCTCACCCTCAGATTATCGAGCTCGGAATTAGCACTTTTGGACAAGTGGCCAACTCATGAGCCTGTTAGTTTTGAATAAACAAAACACTAAATCTCATGTACCAGATTGGCTATTTTTTCCTCACGCTTGTAATGATCACCTTTACTATTCTTGCCTTTCGAAAGCACGCAGGGAAAGAGCGTTGGATTTTTATTTATGTTGGGTCTTTTGCCTTTTGGACATTGTATCTGTGGGGGCTAGGTAAGTCGGAGTTTTTGATGAGTACTGATCTCCCCCCTCGAATGCCCATGATGGTGGTTTTTCCTGTATTTATCCTAATTGCAGTATTGGTCAACCGATCATGGTTCAATGAAACCCTTAGCAAGGTATCATGGCATCATCTGATTTACATTCAGTCATTTCGCATTGTGGTGGAACTGATCATTTACTCGACTTACCTGGAAGGAATTTCGCCTGCACGAGTCACGTATCACGGACTCAATCAGGATGTGTGGGTTGGCTTATCCGCTCCTATTTTCGGTTTTCTATCTCAGAAAAACATTTTGGGCAGGCAGGGTTTTATTGCATGGAATATGGGAGGGTTAGGAATACTAGCCGTTACTGTTTACTCTTTCATTTCCTACGTTTATTTTATTGGGCCCGATCCCAGTTTTAGCATGGAGTCATTTGGCAGCTTGCCGTTCTTGTTTTTACCCGGCTTCTTAATGCCCCTGGCAGTTTTCGTCCACGTGATTTCTCTGAAAAAGGCTTTCCAGCCCGAAATGGCTATGGGTGCCCAGTAATTTTCTTGGACAGCCCGATCCAAAAGGGGCTAAACAATAAGGAAAGGGAAATAATAGCAACAATCAGTTGATAGCCAAAATCGGTGATGATGCCGTTCAGATATGCCAGACTTCCCATGGCAAAGCTAAATTCACCGATCTGTGAAAGTAGCGCTCCACCATAGAGACTGTCACGCCAGGACATTTTGAACCCATACATGATCATCGAGTTGATCAAGTTGTTGCCAATAAGTACAACCAGAACAAGAGATCCGATTACCCAGATGTTTTTCCAGAGAAATTGGACGTCTATCTGCATTCCCACAGAAATAAAGAAAAGGGCTACAAAAATCACTTTCAGGGAGTAAAGACTATGATGTACCCATTGAGTGGACTTAGAAGTAGCGACCATGATACCGGCTACAAAAGCCCCGAGTGCCGTGGATAATCCGAATACTCCCGTCAGCGCTGCCCATCCAAAACAAAGGCCAAAGGCCAGGAAGATCTGAAGTTCCGGATCTTCAGAGAGCTGTTTATGAAAGGGTAGTTTGAATTCTTTTTTGATCAATAGAAAGGCCACAAAACCCGTGACCAACAAACCGCCAACAATCTGCATGATGACCTCAGCGCTCTCTACTTCTTCGCCAGACAGGTAGCCAAGGGTAATAATCATAGGAACTATCAATACGTCCTGAACCAGTAAAATTCCTAATACATTTTGCCCGACAGGCTGATCCAATTCGCCATTGTCCTGAAGCATTTTTACGATCACAGCTGTGCTACTGATGCTTATAACGAAGCCTAGTGTCACGATCCTCGCCAGCGACCAATGAAAGAAACTACCGATGACCCATACGGCCAACACGCTGAAAATAACCTGAAAGACCGTACCAATTACTGAGATTTTCCAGTTGGCTACCAACTTGTCCAGTGAGATTTCCATCCCAATAAAGAACAATAGGAGAACGAGGCCCAGTGAGCCCAGTGAGTCAATCAGCGCCTGATCGGGTACTAAATTGAAAAAGTGTGGTCCTATAAAAACACCTGTAATGATGTAGATAATCACATGGGTCTGCTTGAGCATGCGCAAAAGCAAACCTATTAGCACCACGCCCAGAGCGATAATGACAAATTTGAGTAGGAACGGGTTGCTTTCTACAGCTGCGAGTATCATGGTGTTTGTTCTAAACCAATGAAAAAGTAATCATCAAAAATGGCATCATCAATTAAAACGAAAAAGAAATATCAGCTCCAACGGTTTGTCTAACTTTACTCAAAATCTAAGTATGGCCAAAAAGAAAAAAGGTAATCGAAAAAAAGGCGGTTTTGGCCGTAGCGTGAATGTCTCCAATCTGAGGAATCAGATCAAGGACTTCTTTGAAGAAAATCAACAGGAGTCGTTTTCTGTACGGCAGATTTTTAAGCGGCTTAATATCCGTGACAAAAACGGTAAGAAAGAAGCCCTGAGTTTTATTCTGGATCTCGAATACGATGGGTATCTGCTACAACTACGAGACGGTTCCTTTCAAGTCAAAGAGCAGGTGCAAAAAGCCGTTCTAACCGGTCGGGTGGACCACGTCAATTCCCGATTTGCTTATGTCCTGCAGGAAGAAGAGGACAATGACATTTGGGTCAAGACAAGTGACCTCATGAACGCCATAGATGGAGATCTTGTGGAGGTTGTGATTACCAAAGGAAAAAGACATGGACAAAGAAGAGAAGGCCGGGTAACCCGAATCATAGAACGTAAGAAACATGAGTTTGTCGGTAAGATTGAAATCCTTCCCCGATACTCCTTCGTGGTGCCTGACAATAAAAAAATCCATGTGGATATTTTCGTCTATCCCGAAAAAACCGGAAAGGCCAAAACAAATGACAAAGTCCTGGTAAAGGTGGATCAATGGCATGGTGGACAGAACAAAAGTCCCATCGGCAGGGTTGTACAAGTTCTTGGACAAGCAGGAGAAAACGAGGCGGAAATCCACTCCATTATGGCGGAATTCGACCTTCCATTTAAGTTTCCAAAGAATGTAGAACAGGAAGCTGACAAAATTGATTTGGAGATTCCTGAAAAAGAAATCAAGAAGCGAAGGGACATGAGAGAGGTGACCACCTTCACAATCGACCCGGAAGACGCCAAGGATTTTGACGATGCCATATCTGTAAAGGCACTGGACAATGGAAACCATGAAATTGGCGTACACATTGCCGACGTGTCTCACTATGTCAAACCAGACACAATATTAGATTCGGAGGCCGTGGATCGAGCGACTTCAGTATATCTCGTAGATCGAACCATTCCGATGCTTCCTGAGCGGCTATCCAATGGTGTTTGTTCGCTCCGACCTAATGAAGAAAAGCTCACATTCTCAGCGGTCTTTGAGATTGATAATAATGCTAAGGTCAAGAATCAATGGTTTGGACGCACAGTCATCCATTCTGATAGACGGTTCACCTACGAAGAAGCCCAGGAACGAATTGAGACCAAGGAAGGCGACTATCAAGAAGAAATAAACCTGCTCGACGGCCTGGCCAAAAAAATGAAGAAAGATCGCTTCAAAAAAGGAGCGATCAATTTCGAAACCGTAGAGGTCAAATTCAAGCTGGACGAGGATGGAAAGCCTCTGGGCATTATCCCAAAAGAGCGAAAGGATGCGCACAAGCTTGTAGAGGAATTCATGCTTTTGGCCAATAAACGGGTGGCAGAATTCGTCTTTGGTCGGGACAAAGGAAAAGATACTTTCGTGTACAGAACCCATGACGATCCGGACCCAGAGAAGCTGGATTCATTCTCTAAGTTTGCGGTGAAATTCGGTCATAAGATGAACCTACATGGCAGTATCTCCGATGAGCTCAACGATTTGATGGACAACATCCAGGGCAAACCGGAGCAGAATGTATTGGAGTCATTGGCCATCCGAGCCATGTCAAAAGCTGTGTATACCACTGACCCCAAAGGCCACTTTGGATTGGCATTTCCACATTATACGCATTTTACTTCTCCGATCCGAAGGTATCCGGATGTAATGGTACATCGCTTGCTTCAGCACTATCTGGACGAAAAGAAATCGCCCAATGATGAGGAATACAAAGAGCTATGCCGTCACTCATCTGAAAGGGAAAAGCGTGCGGCTGATGCGGAGCGTGCTTCCATCAAATTTAAGCAGGTGGAGTTCATGCAGTCCGTGGAGGACAAGCCTTTTGCTGGCGTGATTTCAGGAGTGACCGAATGGGGCATTTTTGTGGAAATCACCGAGACCAAATGTGAGGGGATGGTCAGGATGTCGACCATGACCGATGATCATTATGAATTTGACGAAAAGAACTATTGCATGATTGGCAAGCGAAACAAAAGAGTGTTTACTTTGGGCGATCAGGTGACTGTGGTGGTGGTCGATACCGATATTGACCGACGCACTATTGACCTGGAGTTTGTAGACACGAATGACTAATCAAATAAAAAACTTTCAAGAAAAACTCAACCAGGAGCTGGATCGACTAGAGCTGGGCAACCGCCCCAAGGAGCTATACGAGCCACTCCGATATACCCTTGACCTGGGAGGCAAGCGGATGCGGCCGATTCTGGCTTTGATGTCGTACCTGTCGGTAAAGGACGATTGGGAGACCATCGTAAGGCCGGCACTGTCGATTGAGCTTTTTCACAATTTTACGCTGATCCATGATGACATAATGGACGAGGCTCCTTTACGTAGGGGCAAACCCACGGTTTATCAAAAATGGAACAAGGACATTGGCATTCTTTCGGGGGATGCGCTCATGATCCTGGCTTATGACCTGTTGCTGGAGGCTGAGTATTCTGATTTCAAATATCTGCTCAAAATCTTCAACCGATGTGCCATAGAAGTTTGTGAAGGCCAGCAGCTGGATATGAACTTCGAAGAACGAGGTGATGTGCACGAGGATGAGTACATTGAAATGATCCGGTTGAAAACGGCAGTTTTGTTGGGCTACAGCCTTGAGTTTGGTGCGCTATTGGCTGGGTTATCTAAAGAAGATGCCGTTCATTTCCGGGACTTTGGGGTCAATATTGGCATCGGTTTTCAGCTCAAGGATGATCTCCTGGATGTCTATGGAGATGCCGACAAGTTTGGGAAGCAAGTGGGCGGTGATATCATCGCCAACAAAAAAACCTGGCTGCTGATTCGCGCATTGGAATTGGCCGAGGGAGAGAACAAAAACCTTCTTGCGGAGTGGATTGGCAAGGCGGATTTTGAACCAACAGAAAAAGTCGAAGCAGTCAAAGGCATCTATGACCAACTGGACATTCAAAATTTGGCAGAGGCCAAAATGAACGAATACTTTGACAAAGGCTTTGAGCAGTTGGAGGCCTTATCAGGAAAGGAATTGAATCTTGAGCCTTTGAAGGAATTCACAAAAGCATTGATAGAAAGGGACCACTAAAATACCACTATGTCAATTACAATTATCCTAATCATCATCACCGTAGCCATCAGCCTCGCGGCAATGAACAAACCTGAGCTCCAGTACAAACTCATGATGAACCCGGTGGCTGTGCGCCAGGGCCAGTGGTACCGTATGATTACATCGGGATTCGTACACGCCAACTACATCCATCTGGGTTTCAATATGTTTACCTTTTACTTTTTCGGGCGATTGGTGGAGTACATTTTCTTTGCCATCAAAGGTGAGGCTGGAATCTATTATTTTATCGGCTTCTATTTGCTAGGGATCATTATATCCGATGGGCTCTCTCTGGTTAAGCATGGAAATAATCCCAGGTACAATTCCCTTGGGGCCTCTGGAGGAGTAGCAGCTGTGGTGTTTGCAAGCATTTTATTCTTTCCTGTACAGGACATATGTATCTATGGTTTTATCTGTATTCCAGGTTTCATCTTGGGTGCTCTGTATCTTATCTATTCCTATATGAAGGGAGACACCCTATCAGACAATGTGAACCATGATGCGCACCTGGTCGGAGCGGTATTTGGATTGGTGTTTAGCGTGATGATGGATCCCGGTGTGCTGCTCAGTTTTTTGCAGCAGATCGCCGAATGGCGGCCTTTTAGTTGAAATTATATCCCGAAAACGTAGTGGTGAACTCTGAGGCTGAGAGCTCAGGATTGATCTTCACATTCTTGAATTCGTACTTTTCAAATAAGCCTTTTTCATCAAACACCCGCATCATTAGGGGTATTTGACGATCCCGATCGATGTACACCACAATCCGCTCGGCATAGTCGCTGGGCAGCTTGATTACCTGACCCGCTTGCAAGGTACTAGCCAAATCCAGCCCAGGGTTTTTATCCATGATCAGGTATTCGTTTAATCTGTATTTCGTAGCAATCGAAGTAATGCTCTCCCCCTTAGAGACCGTGTAATTGACATAGCTAAAATCAGGATTGGACAAGGTGATCATATCGCAGGGCCGCCCGTCAAAGAGTGTCATTCCATCATAGCTTATTATTTGATCCAACGCACTTTTGTGTTTATAAAAGGCATATTCCATAACTGATACGATGTAGTCAAAGCCTCCATCCAAAACCGTATGATGCTGTCCACGACGCATAAGCAAACTCGTCGGATCCAGTTTTAAATTGATCCATGGAAATCCATTCGGATTTATGAGTGCTTTGCCTTCATATTGAGGATGAGGGTATAGCACCTCAAGGCCCTCATTGGGGTAGGTTTCCTGGATATAAATTTTGTAGGGCCTGCGCTGCATTTTCACAAAAGACGTGTTGGTGACTATCTCATCATCGATTCGTTCCTCGCGCACAAACTCGTACGATAATGTTTTAATCTCCTGGGCTGCAGCAAATAATCCCTTGACCGACTCGATGGCAAACTCTGCCTTTTTCGAACCGGTAAAGCCTGTAAGAAGAATGATTGATAAGGTGGAGGATAACAAAATTCTCAATTGCATCTGCTTATAGTTTAAAGCCTTGCAACCTAATGACAAAGTACGCCCTGTTATCCCCTACAGCCGAACGATGTTTTTATCGATCAGGATTAAATTCAGAAATGGCTCCAAAATCTTTTTCACTAATGGCCCGGTATTCGTCAAGCGTAAAGCCGTTGCCATATTGCGTTTGAAGTGCTGTCAATTCCTCTTTCATCCCTTCAATGACTTTTGCATATGCCGGGTCTTCGATAGCGTTGATCAGCTCATCGGGATCTTTTTCCAGATCATAAAACTCCCACTCATCGACACTGTAGTAAAAATGCGCCAGCTTGTATCGCTGGTTTCGTATGCCGTAGTGAGGCTGGACATGATGCCAAAAAGGATACTCATAATAATGATAGTACATGCTCTGCCGCCAGTCATCGGGCGTATTGCCCTGAGCATTGGGGAGAAAACTCCTTCCTTGTATTTCTTTGGGGGCTGAGATTCCTGCTATCTCCAGCAGAGTGGGTGCAAAATCAATGTTGGTGATGATGTCATCATTGGTTGATGACGCTTTGACCTTATCAGGAAATCGCATCAGGAATGGCATTCGAAGGGATTCTTCGTAAATGAATCGCTTATCAAAGAACCCGTGATCTCCAAGGTAGAATCCCTGATCTGAGGTGTACACCACAAGCGTATTTTCTGCCAGGCCCTTTTCATCCAGGTAGTCCAGCACACGGCCGATATTATCATCCACGGATTTTACACAGGCTAGATAATCCTTGATGTAGTTTTGATAGCGCCACTTGAAAGCCTCCTCATCCGTCATCCCCTCTGGAGACACAAACTCACCCGGCTCGTTTCCATACCATCGCCACTGCTGCTTTTCTTTTCCTTCGAGGGTGTCCGGTTCGTCTAGTTTCATGTCCCTTCGGTTGAGATAGTCCATGGTCATCCAGGTATCGCCGGCTGTTTTTTCTTTTCCATCGTACGTATCATTGAATGTCGAGGGATATGGGAATTCCACATCATCCCACATGCCAACATATTTTTCATCAGGATCCCAGGGACGGTGCGGGGCTTTGTACTGTAATATCATGGCGAAGGGCTGATCCGTTTTGATTGAATCCAACCATCTCAGGGCGAAATCTGTCGTCAGGTTGGTGGCATAGCCTTCTTCGGTAACCCAATTTCCATTTTCATTATAGACCGGATTCCAGTAGAAACCTTGTTGTCCTCCTCCCTCGTGATATTTGTAGGTATCAAAACCTTTAGGTTCAGAGCCCAGGTGCCACTTGCCAAAGAGGCTGGTTTGATAACCGTTTTTTTGCAGCTCCTCAGGAAAAGTCCATTGACTGTTGTCAAACTTTCCACCACTTTCATTTTTGTAATATCCATTTATATGGGAGTACTTTCCCGTAAGGATAGTGGCACGACTGGGTCCGCAAATAGCATTGGTGCAGAACACATTTTGAAACAGCATGCCCTCATCTGCCAGACGATCGATGTTGGGCGTGGGAGCGAGTGAATCGTAGATCCCTCCGTAGGCTGATATCGCATGGGCCGCATGGTCATCCGACATGATGTAGAGGATGTTGGGACGGGTAGTGGTTTCTTTTTCATTGCACGAAAAAAGAACTACTGCAAAAGAGAGAACCGTCAATAAAAGGAGTGCTTTCATGGGTTTTGTGTTTTGAGGTAAACAAGCACCATGAATGTATTGAACTTCTGCGAAAGACAGAAAGCTAAAACTTGCAATTAGTCAAAATGTACAGGGGATTGAGCGTCCCGAGCCAATTGATACAGCTGCTCAATCTGGTTTTGGGTGTTTCTGTTTTCAGAGAGCGGAGGTAGGTTGTCGATTGAAAAGTAACTTACATCCAAAATGTCATGGCCTTTGATCAATTCCCCACCATGAACCTCGCATAGAAAATTGAGTTTGTACACGTAGTACGGTTCCGGTGGATGAGGATGACATTTCTTATCGTAAACAGCCAGTAGACGAATGGGGTTGGCTTCAATTCCCGTTTCCTCGTGGATTTCTTTTTGGATCACCTCAGACGGGCTAAACCCGATTTCACACCAGCCTCCGGGCAAGGCCCACTTTTGGTCACTCTGCTCCTGTGCCATCAGGACTTCTCCGTTTGCGTTCAGCACCAATCCCCGGACATCCACTTTGGGAGTGGGATAGTCTTTTACCGGTAGGTAAAATTCTTTGAGGGATTGCAATTTCTTGCCGGAAATCCTGCTCGTCAGCTCGTGGCTTATTTCCAAAAGCTCTTCATATCGCTCACGATCAAATTCATTTTCTGCATAGAGCAGGCCGGTATCGGCCATGGTTTTGAGGCGTTTGATGAGTGTAAGTGAATCGGCGTTTTTCATCATAGTTTCCTCTTTAAAAGTTTAGGTCAAAGTAGCTGAACTCATGAGTCGATTCCAACTTAAGAACCTATTTGTTTTCCAATGATCTTTACTAATCTAAACGTTTAAAAATCACTATAGCATTATGCCCGCCAAACCCAAAGCTAGTGGACATCGCATATTTTATCATGTGCTGCTTTGGTTTACCCAACACAAGTTTAATCGTGTCTGGAACACAAGGGTCAATATTCTGAGTATTGATGGTAGGAGGAATGAAGCTGTCTTGAATAGCCTTGATAGATAGAATGGCCTCAACAGCCCCGGCAGCCCCCAGCAGATGTCCTGTCATGGATTTGGTAGCACTTATGTGAATCTCCTGTTCACCGAAAACCGTCTCTATTGCCTTTATTTCACTTACATCCCCGACACCCGTGGAGGTAGCATGGCAGTTGATATATTCAATGTCTTTGATTGATATGTTGGCTTCCTTCATGGCCAATTCCATTGCCTTGGCAGCACCCAGGCCCTCAGGATGAGTGGAAGTCATATGATAGGCATCGGCCGTCATAGCAGCACCTACGACTTCAGCATATATGTGCGCTCCTCTTGTCTCGGCATGTTCCAAATCCTCAAGCACTAAGGCACCTCCTCCTTCTCCCATTACAAAGCCATCTCTACTAATATCAAATGGTCTTGATGCAGAGCCGGGATCATCATTTCGGGTCGACAATGATTTCATGGCGTTGAAGCCCCCTATAGAAGCCTGGGTCACGGATGCCTCGGAGCCCCCGGTGATCATCACTTTGGCCCTGCCGTATTTGATGCTATGGTATGCTTCCATAATAGCATTGTTTGAAGTGGCGCAGGCCGATACCGTCGTGTAATTCACACCCATGAGGCCATATTTCATTGAAATCATTCCGGGGGCCATGTTGGAGATGATCTTGGGAATAAAGAATGGATTGAATCTTGGAATACCATTGCTGGAAGCGTACTGACCTACTTCATTTTCAAAAGTTTCCATACCTCCCTGGCCGGATCCCCAAATTACCCCGATTTCAAAAGGATCAACTTTGGACAAATCCAGCTGACTATCGGCCAACGCTTCTGATGAGGAATGGAGGGCATATTGAGTGAAAAGATCCGTCCTTCGAATTTCATTTCGATCAAGATATTTTGTTGGGTCAAAATTTTTCACCTCACAGGCGAATTGGGTCTTGAAATTAGCAGTATCGAATTTGGTGATGGGTTCGGCTCCACTGATCCCGGCTATGGCATTGCTCCAAAATTCTTGGACGGAGTTTCCAATAGGAGTGACGGCTCCCATACCCGTGACAACAACTCTTCTTATTTTCATAATACTTATTAGTAAGTAAGTGTTTTAAATAAATTTTTTTATAGCGTTTTCAAGAGAGCTGATTTCACATTAGAAAATACATCTTCCTTGCACACTCTTTTCAAAATCAATGAAGAGAGCATAGAGGACACAATGAGGTCAGCTTTCTCATAGGCTTTTTCCGAAAACTGCAAGTCTCCTGATTCTTTCCCTTCCTGGAGCACCTGCGTCAGCCATGACCGAATATCGAGACTGGCCTGGGTCAATGCCGCTTGCATTTTTGCGGGGAGTGTTTCAAACGCAGGTCCTAGTGCACCCATGAAGCAAACGAGGTTTTTTGAGCTGCTTCGTTCGTACACCTGCATGAATGATTCGAGCTTTTTGTTGACAGATAGTGATTCCCATTCCTGGGTGTTCTTCTGAAACGATTGCATGGTAAGTTCGACAACCGCTATTCCCAGATCCTCCTTGGTAGGGAAATGATAATGAATAGCAGCATTCTTTACATTCATAGGAACGGAGATATCCTTGTAGCTGAACGCATTGTAACCCTTGGTCCTAATCAGGTTTTCTGCCATCAAGATGATCTCTGTTCTCGTATCCACAATACAACGTTACTTACTAATTAGTAAGTAAAAAAAGAAAATGAAAGATTTCGTCAATTATCTCAACTTCTCCTGAGGATTATTCGCCCAAAAGGCTAAAAAAGTAATAATGGCATAGATCACCAAACACACCCATCCGGCCGGGTCATAGCTGCCATGAAATGATAATGCCTCACTAAATAATTTTGGGCCGATGGCACTGGCTATCACGATGTAGGTTGTGGCATGCCCACTAATCGCTCCTAGGTGTGTCTTACCAAAATATCGAGGCCAGGTTACAGAGATCACCACGCTGTACAATCCCATCAGGAATCCATTGCCTGTGATCAATAGCCACTTTGCCCAGCTCAGATCATCCAGAGTGATCATGCCCACCAAGGCCAACATTCCTCCGGCTCCCATAATGTAGAGCAGATATTTTAGGCGGATGCGATCACTTAGATTGCTCACTGCCAATGTAACCCCTACTGCAATGATCGAAGATGGGACGAAAATGCTCACTGCCTCGTCCCTTGACAATCCGGACTCCTCAAAAATTGAGGTAATGTTAAATACCAGCCCAGTGATATACATGGTCTGTGTCGCCAGAGCAAAGGTGAACAGCCAGAAAGCGAAATTCCGTTGTGCCTCACGCAAGGTGAAATCTTTGACGACTGGAAACAGGTTTTTCTTTTGACTTTGTTTGGGCTTGAAGTTTCCATCAGGTTTCAGACCACTGTTTTCAGGGGCATCCCTAAAGAATACCAGAACATAAAACGTAAATCCTAATCCAACAATCGATGCGAGAATCAACCAGGCATTTCTCCAACCATAGGATTGTATGAGGAACTCAAAAAATACCGGGGCAGCAGAAAACCCCAAAGCAATAAAGACATTCCCATATCCCATGGCCGACCCGCGCAGCTGATCAAACCATTTCATCATCATATTTCTTGAGACCAGTGTAAGAGCTCCCTGTCCCGAGAGGCGCAACACGAAGAACCCGAAAAACATAAACAGGATATTGGCTATTCTAAATTCATTCGATTTCATCAAAGCCAGGATGATGCGATCCGACTGACTGAGGTAGATCAGAATCAGGGCCATGCCCGTAGTAGCCAAAATGGCAATGGGGCGGGTACCGTGTCGGTCGTACAGCTTGCCCACCCAGGTGAGCAACGAAGCACTAGCCACCGTACCGAAAAGATAGGATGTCGCCAAGTCATTTCTGGACATATGGAGGGCATCGATGAGGTGGTCGGTAAATGTAGACATCCCCATCGTCTGGCCCGGAATACTCATCAGGATGCCCAGCGTCCCGCTGATGATGATAATCACACCATAAAAAAATGGCCATTTCGCCGGGTGAAATGGCCAATTAGCAAATTTTTCGGTAATGTGCATAAAAGGCTAACGTCTATATCCTTGTCAGGTTGGCACTAATCCTCTTCAAAAAATCCCAAATCCAACATCTGGTCGGTGTACCCATCTGCAACACTTACACCAAAGACAATTCCTGTCAAGCAAGCGCAGGAATCACACAAGGAATCCGGGACACTAGTAACGCGAAAATCTGGATTCATAAGGCCACCATAATTTATTATTCCTTCGCCTTTCAGATAGTCTTCTATAAGGAACAACTTGTAAGCCAGGGAGTCTTGTTCGATAGGGCCCCACGGGTCATTGCATACTGCTTGATAATAACGAAAATCTTTAAAGTGATATCTTACCTTGGTCCCATCGTCACGAGCATAGCAGCTATTGCAATAGAACTTTCCATTTTTACCCACCACTCCGGGGCAATCATCCGGACATATTCCCAGACAACCGATTAATATAGTACCAAGTAAAACACATAGCAGAGATAAAGGCTTCATTTATTTCATTTTTACCCTGAGCAAGTAACTGTCTGCTGTGATGTATAAAGTCTTAAAATCATCATCAAATGTACAATTAGCCGTGGCGCTCTCGGTGTAAATTCTTCCATGCACCTTGCCTTCTTCATCAAAAACCCAAACACCACCTGGGCCTGTGGCGAATATCAAACCCGATGGGTGTACAACCATGCCATCAGGAAGCCCCGGATGTTTAGATACTTCTGAGGTCGCATCATAGAGAAGCCCACGGTCTGTTACCGTCCCATCTTCACTCAAGTTGAATTTATGAAGAACCGCTAAGTTCGGATCAGAACTCGCTACATATAGAGTTCTTTCATCCGGAGATAAGGCTACACCATTGGGACGTGTGATATCGTCAGCAATCAACGAAACTGTACTATCTGCTGCTGACCACTTATACACTCCCTGGAAATCAATTTCCTTCAAAGGATCATTCATCTGTTTTTCCAACCCATAAGGAGGGTCGGTGAAATAGATATCCCCGCTTGAGTGGATGATGAGATCATTGGGGCTGTTGAATTTTTTACCTTCAAAATTGTCTGCAAGGGAAACGTAATTGGGTTTCGGATCTGAGAGTGGAGCATCCATCAGAGCGATTCTTCTGTCGCCATGCTGGCATAGGGTGAGTTGGCCCTTGCTATTCAAAATCAATCCGTTGGATCCTACTTCACCACCTCTGGGACTCTCTCCGGTATAACCTGAGGGATTCAAATAGACAGAAATACTATCTGCTTCACTCCACCGATAGATGGTATTGGGTTTGATGTCTGAAAAAAGTAGAAAGTTCCCTTCTCCTACCCATACCGGGCCTTCAGTCCAGTCAAAACCCTGGGCAAGGATTTCTATTTTGGCATCGGCGCTTAAAATCTCACCTAGTACATCACCTTTTATCTCTATCGAGCCTAAAGTGGCTGTTTCTTTTTGGCTTTGATCCGCTTGTTTGGTTTTGGGAGTACAGGCTATACAGATCGCGACAAATGACAGGACAAGTAGATTAATTGATTTCATGGATTTGGTTTTTTATTTGGAAAGATAGCGATTTACAAAGGATCATCGGTTCATCTTGATTGATCCAATAAATCACTTAGTATTTCGGCATCATTGTCGGTCAGTTTAAACTCACTTTGAGTCATGCGCTCGACCTCTTCAGACATCCGGCTCAGCAATTTTCGGCCCTCATCAGAAATTCGTATGTCAATTTCACGCCGGTTGACCTTATTTTGGCAACGATCTACCAGTCCCATTTTGACCAGCTTGTCCACCAGACGAGTAAGATCCGGAGCCTTGTCTATCATCACCTCCTTGATTTCACCCGGACATATTGGCTCAGGGTACCTTCCATTGATAATGCGCAGAACATTGAAATGCTGAATAAGTAGGTTGTACTTCTTTAGTACCACTTTGTACAGATCCCGAAAATGGTTGGCCGTGTAAAGGAGGTTTATCAGGGCCTTACTTCGTTGGCTGTCAAACTTGTTGGATCGGATGTCATCGGCAATTCCCATGGTTTATTTGTTTTAACAAAAATATCTTTTTCAAAAAATTTTGCAACACACCTACATTAATAACCAGGACTATAGACAAGACGTTACACATTTGATTCAGTTAACAATCTTCCATTTTATTTATTGAATCTTTTTAACACAAAATCGTTAATTTAAGTAGAACGTACTCCCACACCACAAAATCTAGCCATGATCAAAGTCCTGAAAATTACCGGTATCATCATTGTCCTACTCTCTGCTACAGTATTCATTTTAGCAAAACTCAATAGGGTTACTCCTCTCAGAATGCTTGATAAGTCGACCTATAATTCCTACTCGGGGGTTGCAATCAAAGGATACGATCCGGTTAGCTATTTCGTAGAGAGCGCAAAAAAGGGAGACTCCAAATTCCAAACCGAATGGAAAGGTACTAAATGGCAATTTAGCTCTGAGGACAATTTGAACCTATTTCTTTCGAACCCTGAGCGCTATACTCCACAGTTTGGTGGCTACTGTTCATTTGCTGTCACGACCGGTTTTTCTGCTACGATCGACCCTACGGCCTACACGATCCACGACAACAAACTCTATCTTTTCAATGGTCAGGATTTCAAAGTTAACTTTATGATCGACCTGGAGAAATCAATCGAGACGGCTAGTACCAAATGGTCAGAGTAAGGCCTACTTGATGACTTTGGTCAATTTTAGAATTGCGTGGAGCAATATCACTATCCCCAAAACAAGTGAAACATAGTACCACGGCTCGCTCATGGTATAGGAGCCCTGAAAAAAGTTTTTCGTTATTTGACCTATCCCTGCCTTTGGTGAATGCGTTTGGGCCCAGTAAATAATAAAAGCACCTACTAAAGCTTGTATCAAGTTGAATTTCATAGTTTCAATTTTTCGTTAACCTACATTTAATAATCTTTCCAGCCACTTCACCAATGATCCTACTTCCGGCTCGGCCTCCTCATAGTCCGACACGAATGAGAAAATGGTAAGAATATCTCCGTCATTGAATAGGACGTTGATCTCTCTTCTATACTCCTCAGTGGTGGTTCTATCAGCAGAAGCATACCCTCCAATATGCTCTGAGGTGGTCACCACCGAGCTTGCATTTTCGAAATAATACGTGCGCCTTTGTTTCTTTTTGGCATTGAAATAAAAGCGATGGTCATCAAAGTCCAAAATGGTTTGATTAGAGTGCTTTCGTCTTTTTTCTACTTCATTGGCATAGATCAGCACCACGGGTATGAGGAATAGCACAAAGAACCACTGAAAGGCAGACAAGGCTAGAAAAATGAGGGAAAGAAAAATGAAAATAATATGTATGCACCCATAGCCGATTGATTTGTGGTGGATGATGATTTGTCTACCTCTCTTTTCAATGAAGTAGCTGTGCTTTTCGAGAAACTCGTTCATAGCTTCAATGAAGATAGCAAAATAATGCCAACTCAAAAATGGCCCCTACCAAAAACCGATGTGACGGGCGTGATGTTTTTGTCAACGAAGTTTTTGCTCCCAATCACGTGCCCGACGCTGAGTAGCTATATAGTCCGCTTGTTCTAGGAGCTCAGGATGAGTATTACCCTTGGATGTAAAATGGTAATAGCCGCATTCTGTGCATTGGTAAACGTTAATCGGGCCGCTACCGTGAGGGTGATGGAAGCGAATGCGGTTCTCTATGAGCGCGTTGAGAGCACGCTCCTCCGAGTCGTGACATATTTTCCTGGTGGTACAGCGGCTCATTTAGAGGGTGGTGATGGATAGTCTTTCTTCTTTTTCTTAGTAGATCCATAAATCTCCTCCATGGAAAACATGCTCGCCCTGAATAATTCCCACAAGGTGTGAAACTTGTAGTGGAGCTCGTAGGGAGACCCTTTGATTTCTTTTTGCAATTCCATTTTTCTAAAGATGCTGTTGAATTTCAAAAAGATCTCCTCACCGATCTGGGTTCTTTTGGTGATGCCTAGTGGCAGTAGACCCATCATTACTCCGGGTGTACCATTGAGCATTTCTATATGATGGTCCACGATCAGATTGTGGCCCTCCAATCGATCGACCGTTTCATCGATGAATGAACCAAAAAGGCTTTGATGCTCGAGTACCGGATCGTTGAATTTGAGCCGGGTAGAATAAAACAATACGGACTCCAGATTGGCAAGCATGCCTTCTACGCCAAGGGCCCGGTTGTTCCACCGGGCGTCATTTTTAGTCACCAGCGAATTCAGCGAAAGCTCCAGGAAGACTCGAATTTCATCCAAGGTCAGCTCTGTCCTTTTCAGCAGATGAGAAATGACCGGCACCCAAAAATAGGACTGACTCGAAGTGAGTACTACATCCATCTTGTTGCTCAGCTCATCATCGAGATAATACGAATTGGTAAAGCATAGTATACCAAACTCCTCAAGAGTCAACATTACTTCCATACCTGCATCCGTGCTCATCCCAAAATTGCCTGATAGTCTACTGCAAAATAATGGAATGAAAACGAAAATATTACCGTGCCTCTGGAAAATACGCTGAGCCCAGGGATGGATACATGTCTGCCTGGCATTTATTATCTTGTATCTAAATCATCAATTACTCATGCAAAGCAAAGCCACCAACGTAGAAGAATACCTCGAATCATTACCAGATGACAGAAAAGAACAAATCAGCGCCGTACGAGACGTGATCCTTAAAAACCTGCCCAATGGAATAGAAGAAAACATGAACTGGGGCATGATCGCCTATGAAGTTCCTTTGAGCTACTACCCAGATACCTACAACAAACAACCACTCATGTTTGCGGCACTGGCTTCTCAGAAAAACCACATGGCGGTCTATCTAAGTGGTATCTATTGTGATGAAGGACTAAGAATAAAATTTGAAGAAGACTACAAGGCGTCAGGCAAAAAAATGGATATGGGTAAAAGCTGTGTACGATTCAGGAAAATCGACAACCTGCCTCTGGATGTGATCGCGCGGGCAATCTCCGCAGTATCCATGGAAGACTTTGTGGAGTTTGCAGAGCGAAGCAGAAAGAAAAAATAATTTGATGGCATATTTATCTAGTTCTTTGAAACTCAAGCAGGTCATTCGCAGTATAAACGCACGTGTCGTTTATTGACACATACCAAAACACACTTCTCAATTGATGGCCATTTAATTTTTTTATCAACTTTTGTAAGGGTATGGGTGGTCACAAGCGTCTAAGCTTTAGAAATTCCGAAACTAAACAATAAAGAAATCCAATCAATCAAATGAAATACCTATTGAGCATTGGGCTGATCTTGAGCTCACTCAACCTCCTCGCGCAAAATCACACCCTATCAGGCTATGTAAAAGACGGCTCCAATGGCGAGACACTGATTGGGGCTTCGGTTATTATCAAAGGCACAAGTCAAGGGGTAGTGACCAATGTATATGGCTTCTATTCTATCACCCTCGAGCCCGCTGTTTATGATATTGAGTATCGGTTTATTGGCTATACTACCATTTCCCAAACAGTAGACTTGACGCTCCAGGACCAGCGAGCGGATATAGAGCTGCCATTTGAAAGCACTAATTTGGAAGAAGTAGTGATATCTGGGAAGCAGGAAGATGCAAATGTGACCGACCTTCAAATGAGTGTCAACAAGCTCAGCATGAAGACCATTGAGAAAATGCCTGCCTTTTTGGGTGAGGTTGATGTAATAAAAAGTATTCAGCAACTACCGGGTGTCAGTACAGTTGGGGAAGGTGCTTCCGGCTTCAACGTCAGAGGTGGAAACGTCGGCCAAAACAATGTCTTGCTTGACGAAGCCCAGGTATACAATTCAGCTCATATGCTGGGTTTCTTCTCAGTATTTAATCCTGATGCAGTGAAAGATGTAAAGCTTTATAAAGGAGGTATGCCAGCCAGATACGGAGGTAGAATTGCATCTGTGCTGGACGTAAGGATGAAAGAAGGCAACGTCAAGGAATTCCAGGGACAGGGGGGTATTGGTCTTATCTTTAGTCGTTTGGCGCTGGAGGCTCCTATTGCAAAGGACAAGGCTTCATTCATAGTGGCTGCCAGACGGTCCTATGTTGATGTAGTTGCGAGGCCGTTCACTGATGTATTTGATAATGGTGTAGCGCTTAATTTTTATGACCTTACGGCTAAGACCAACTGGAATATCAATAAGAAAAACAGAGTCTATCTATCCGGATATTTAGGAAAGGACAATTTTGGGTTTGGTGGTGGACAGGGAATAAACTGGGGAAACAGGACTTTGACCCTTAGGTGGAATCACATATTCAATAGTAAGCTCTTTATGAATATGACGATGCTGGTCAGCAACTACAACTACGCTCTTACCTTCGGCACAGATACTGACAACAGGTTTGACTGGGAGTCAAATGTGCTCACATATGATTTCATTCCGGAGTTCACCTATTTCTTGAATTCAAAGAACGAACTCACCTTCGGAGCTAACGTCTCGCTGATCGATTTTGAGCCTGCGCATGCAACGGGTGTTTCTAACGGTGACTTTTTTGATTTTAGCCAGGAGGAAAAACATGGGCTGATCTCTGCCGTGCATGTAGACAACAACCAGCGAATTAACTCAAAACTAGACTTTAGGTATGGAATCAGGTTTTCCATGTTCCATTTGTTGGGCCCGGGAACGAAGTATATCTACGCAGACCCTGAAGAACCAGGAACAGGCAAAGAAGTCATCGATGAAATAGAGGTAGGAAACAAAGACATCATTGCAGATTATAATACGATAGAGCCGCGTTTTGCGCTGAAGTATCAATTCGATGAGAAAAACTCATTCAAGGCCAGTTATGACAAAAATGCCCAGTACATTCATCTTGTCTCCAATACAGCAGCCTCCACTCCTTTGGATGTTTGGATTCCAAGCAGCAACAATATAGAACCGCAAACAGGACATCAGGTAGCACTCGGTTGGTTCAGAAATTTCGGATCCGATAATGGCATAGAATTTTCTTCCGAATTGTACTACCGGTGGACTCAGAACCAGATCGATTACATCGATGGTGCAGACCTACTCATCAACGAATATTTGGAGGGCGATATGTTGGCCGGAAATGGCAGAGCATATGGACTGGAAACCGTGGTGAACAAAAATACCGGAAGATTGACAGGATGGGTCAGCTATACCATTGCAAGAACAGAGCTGCAGGTAGAGGGCATAAACTTTGGAGATTGGTATCCTACTCGATTTGATCAGACACATAGTTTTAAAATGGCCGGTTTTTATGAATTGACAAAGAGGCTCTCTCTGTCGGCTAACTTTACCTTTCTGACAGGTACACCCATATCGCTTCCTACCACCAAGTCGTACGTACAAGGCTATCCCGTCTATGTGGTGGAAGGAAGAAATAATTTTAGAATACCCGTGTATCATAGACTCGATATTGCTGCTACCCTCCAAAACAAGAAATATCGGTCGAATGGTGAACTCAAAAAATTTCAGAGTTATTGGGTCTTCTCAGTCTATAATCTCTATGCCAATAGAAATCCGTTTTCTATCAGTTTCATAGGGGACAACGAAACAAGACCGGTGCCTGGTAACCCGATTGACACCAAAGCAATACAAACCTCTATTCTTGGCAGCTTAGTGCCTTCCGTTTCATACAATTTTAACTTTTAACCTAATGAAGAAACATAGCCTACATATAAGCTTATTAGCCTCTCTATTTTTTGTGCTGAGCGCGTGTCAGGATGAAGTCTCAGTAGACCTCAAAGATGTAGAACCGGTATTTACAGTAGATGCCTGGTTGGACAATATGAATGAAACCCAACAAATCATTCTAACTCGTTCCACAGATTATTTCAATAATGAAACCCTTCCTCCAGGAGTGGTCGGAGCTGAGGTTTTCATCACTGACGAAGATGGCGTAAGGTACGACTTTACAGATCAGGGAAACGGTATATATGAATGGAATTCACCGGTTTCAGGTCAAGGCTTCGGCGAAATTGGTAAGAGCTATAACCTTTCAATACTTTCTGACGGGACTACCTACAGTTCCAGTACGCTAATGAAAGCTACTACAACTGTTGATACGGTATACTTTGTTTGGCAGGAAGATGCTTTTGAAGACGACTTTGTAAGAGCGGATTTCCAGGCCAGAGACCTACCCTCTATAGGGGATACTTACTGGATCAAAGCATACAAAAATGATACGTTATTAAACCGGGCCGGAGAAATCAATATAGCGTTTGACGCAGGATTTACCGCAGGAGGAGGGGATGATCAAAACGGGAAGACATTTATCCCGCCTCTCAGATTTGCTATTAATGATTTTGACGAATTGCCCATCTATGAGGAAGGAGACCGTGTCAGAGTGGAGATTCATTCGATCTCCTTTGAGGCCTTTGATTTTCTAAATCTGGTTATATTTCAATCGGATCGGGAGGCGGGTTTTGGAGCACTCTTTGAGACGCCTCTCGCCAACGTGAGTACGAATATCACTTCTTCTAATACTGATGAAATAGTCACAGGATTATTCAATATAGCAGATGTCCAGAGCAGCGAGAGAACTCTTGTTCTTGATGAAGTGTTGCCTTCGGGTTGTTTCTTTGACGAGAATGTACAAGTTCAGTGCCCTTAGAGCCACTCCATATCTACCTCAGTTCTTCCCTTACGGCATTAAGTACCGAATCTACAATAACGTATCGCCTGTTGAGCTTATCCATGTCGCTGCTGTAGTCCTTATTTTTGATATTGGACACGTTTAGCTCGCCATTCACCGTACGGGCGCTCAGGAAGTGCTGCAGTCCTCCTACTTTGACATCCTTTTTGTTGATCTGGGATTTCTTTTTCCTTTGAGACTGGAACAATAGCTGGCCCAGGCTGATCTTCATATCAAACCCAAAATTGAAATCCTTGCTGTAATAGCCGATCATCTCGATATTGGACAGATTGGACGCAAAGGTCGTTTTGGGAATTACGATTTCGTCGTTGTGAAAGATCACCTTGATTTTTTGGTTAGAGAGGTAGATTTTTTCTGTGACATCTTTCTTCAAAAACTTCAAGGCATGGGTGATTGGCTTGAAGTTGATCAACTCTCCGTCTTCCAGATCGATGCTGACACTACCTACCATATCCTTTTCCTTATAGTTGAGGGCTTCGTCATATTTGATCAGAAGACGACCATCCATGGTCACCAGACCTTTAAAATTTTGTTCTGCAAATAAGTCCTTGTCTCTTTCCTCAAACAGGCCGATTACTTCTCCCAGGTGAATTTGATCCGCCTGAAATTTTATGTATACATCTGAATGATCTGGGGTCATCTTTTCGATTTTCCCTGTCATCTTAAACTCCCCATTAAAAATCTCAAAATCCATGTTTCGGATTTTTATACCAGTGTTTCTCAATGTATAATTCCCATCAAAGTCACCAAAGTTCATCGTTTGGTAGGTCAATTTGGGCGAAATAACATTAAGATCTACTCGATAATCAAGATTTGATTGCGTACTAGAAGTATCCTTTTTCCCTGAATGAACAAGGTTGGCCAGATAGTTTTTCAAAGAATCGACGTTGGCTGGCCCCAGATCAAGTTGGCAGGCCCCTTTGACGGACCACGTCGTATCGACCTTGTCTATAACCAAATCATTTCTTATTCTCCCAAAGGGTATGTCAAAGTTGAACCGGTCAAAACTCATATGGTTGTCCATCATGGATGCGTCCAACTTGAGATTGTAAAAATCGTTCTTTTTGAAGATGACTTTTTCAGCATTGATGGAAGTGCTAAAATGTACGCTGTCCAAAAGCTGATTATGGCCTTTGCCCGGTGAATTAAACTGAATTCTGTCAAGATCTAGTTTTTTGAAATTGCCCGTTACATCCAATCTTTTATTGATAAGATTAGACCCACTCAATTTAGCAGACGCTATTACCTCCATACTTCCCTGCTCAAAATCAAAACTCATTTTTTTTATATTGAGCGAGTCAGGGTTCATATACATTTTGAGGTCTAGTTTACTTAGACTTAGGTCTTGAAACACAAACTTGCTAGACAAAAAATCCAAGTTCAAAGTAAGGTTTTTAGGTAGTATCGAGAAGTCTACGTTCGTAGTATTTTCCGCTCCGGCTAAGTTAAGTTCGTCAATGTCAATTTTGACGATGGCCTTTGATGTGTGGCCTGACTCTGGGCGAAAAATGGGCACAAAATCTTCGATTTCTCCAGTGAGAAAGAAATTTGATTTTTTGAACCTCCCCTTGAGTTCATCCATATTCAGACGCTGGTTATACAAATGGATGCTTCCATTGATTGATTCAAAATCTTTAAGCGGAGTTTCTGGAAGATCAATATATATGTCCTTGAAATGTAAAGACCCTTTATAAGCCACTTCGTTGTTATGGGTTTTGCTTCTTAGTTCCGATAGTTTGCCTTCCAACTGCAGATCAATTGTCATCATCCCGCTGGTTTCATGGGGATATTTAAAAACGGGTCGAATTTGCGCCAAATCAACCTCGGACCTTATTTTCAAATCCAAAATCGGATCTTCCAGGTTTTCCAAGCTACCCTCCAATTCGAGAAAATTGTCTAAATAATGCGCAGAGCCTTGCTGCACCACATACTTTGCCGCAGATTTTCCCTTGGCTGCACCGGCTTGAAAGAAACCCTTCAGGTTTACATTTTTGATCGAAGATTCCAGGCTGTCTCGGGTAAACTCAGCACCTATGACCTCAGCATTAAGACGAACATCAGGATAGTCAACCGGACTGATAAAGCCAGTATTGAGTAGTTCAAAATGCACTGAGGCCTCTGGGTTAATTTGTTTGTAATTCAAAATCCGGATATGTGGGATCAATTTGAGGTACTCATCAAAGCTCTCCGTTTTGCTGACGAGTGAGATATTTACCTGATTGCCATTGCCTTTCTTTTCCAGTTGTCCCTGGGCAGAGAGGTCGATCTCAAAAAGCGACAGAATGCCTTCAAAGTTTTGCTTCTTCGATATTGTATTGATTGAATAGGAGGCATTGGTGGCCTTAACCGGAATGGGGCCTTTGACCAGATCTCCTCTGTTTAAGACAGAGTCTATAACTCCGCTAGCATCACCCTCAAATCGAACGATGCTGTCCATGACTATCAACTCAAACTGGCCTCGGTCTATGGAGATGTCCAACCAGTTTTTTTTATAATCATTGGATACAATGACCCTCGAGTCACGTATTCTTATGGAGGGTATGTCCAGAGATAGGTCTTTTTTGACTCCTTTTTGGTTTTTTGGCTTTGCCCGGATCATGTACCTGTTGCCCAGAGAGTCAATTGGGCTGAGAAAGGTAGTTCCACTGATTTCTACCTCATGCAGCAAATATTGGCGAACAATGTAATCGACCAAACTCAGTTCTGCTTTAATAGAACAGGCATCGACAATCTGATAGGGACCCTCCCAGGCCTTTACCGAATCAAGGGAAATGGAGAAATTGGGAAAATCAGAGAGTAATGAAGCCCTGAGTTCATGAAACTCCACCCTGGATTCCAACTTTTCATCCAACAGGTGCCTGATTTCATCCGTAATTTTTTGGTTGAGCACAAGCATAAGAGCAAGCTCCGCTCCAATAAGCACGAGGATTAAAAATGAAATAAAATAAAGGAGTACTTTCTTGAACTTTCGCATTCACCTTCATTACAGGTTCGTGTATCTAAGGTAGAAAGAAACTCCTTGGGTGTTCTTGCTTTAGTGAAAATAGATTTCCAAAAGTCCCGCAAAAATCTCTGAGGCTCCAATATAAATACCAACGCCATAGGTGATGTGCTTGACTGATAGCTTGTCGATAGCGTAAGGCAACCCTGAGACGTTGATCAGGCTAAAGGCAACCGCGATGATCACCCCGGCGACCACAGCTATCCAAAAACTGCTGGACACCAGCAAAATCAAGAAGCCAGAGACCAGTGCGATGAAGCTTCCCTGCAGCACCTTTTTCACCCCTACCTTTACTACGTATCCGCTAAACAAAAAGGCCAGCACAGCTGCCAGACCCATCAGCATAAATGCAGCAATACCGCCGGCATGTGAAAACTCCGGAAATCGAGTGTCTATAAACTCAGGGAAAAATTCTATCAGCAACGCCTTGCCAATACCCAACACAAGTCCAACAATAATGATTGAGAAATAGCTGCTAACACTTACAGGTTTTGAGGTTTCTTCCATGAGTTCCTTTTTTCGACTCATGACCTCATTGGAGGAGATTTTGTGGAAAATGTAGCCAGAGACTGAAATCAGTACCCCACCCACCACAAAGGTGAGCGTGTCGCCAAAAAACTGAACCAACGCAACCACCACGGGCTCCAAGGCATAGATGAGCTCCGTCACCATGAAAATGAAACCCATCACCACGGGCAATTTTTGCAGAGGAGCAAAGGCTTCAATCATGGAATAAGCCGGGCTCACAAACAGATTCATAGACACGAGCCACAGCACAATCATGTAGGGTAGGAAAGGCTCAATACCACTGGCAGGGCCCGCCCCGATGATACTCGCCACAATCATAAATATCATGGCCGTAGCGCCTATGCCCACTGTAAACAGAGTGAAATACTTCCCCTTGGTCTGTAGCAGATAATCAGCCAGTAAACCTGCCAACGGAGGTGTCAGAATCAGGATAAGGGCCTTGGATAAAACCAAAAAACTGGATAAATGGTGGAAGTCGAAATCTCTCAGTAAAATGGGCTGGTATTCATGATAGGCAATCCAGCTGATAGCTACGGCAGCACTGAGTCCGCCAAGACTGAAAATCTCCGGCCATTTTACATCACTTACTTGTTTCATAACTGTTCTACATTTTGTTCGATGGGATATACGAGATGAAGTTGAGTTTTGGATTTTCTTAGATAAAAATATGTTGTAACATTTATTTATCTTGTGATTCAATCGATCCAAAGGCCCATTGTCCCAACCTCACATTCATCGCACAGAAACAGAGCTGATCACCTTGCTCAAGAAGAAAGACCCGTCGGGAATGGAGTATCTGTATGATCACTACTCTGAGGCATTATATGGCACAGCATATAAGATCGTAAAGACAGATCAGTACGCCGAAGAGGTCCTTCACGATGCATTGCTCAATGTCTGGGAAAAAATAAATACCTATGATATGGAGAAAAGTCGATTGTTTACCTGGATGCTCAACATCGTAAGGAATAAAGCGATCGATAAAGTCCGGTCGGCAGAATATCGCAGGGAAAATAAATCCGATCCTATCATGAGCGTCGTATCTAAGGTAGACTCAACGGAAAGTACAGAACAGTCCACCGATGCGATAGGGCTGTCGGCATTGGTACAAAAGTTGACAAAAGAACAGCAATTTGTATTGGAGATGATCTATTACAAAGGATATACACATTCGGAGTTGGCCGTCGAGTTCGATATTCCTCTTGGTACGGTCAAAACCAGATTGAGAATTGCGCTCAAAGAATTGCGAGAGATACTAAAAGTAGAATGAAAGAACCGAGACACATATCAGACGGAGATTTAGAGCTGTTGATGCTTGACGTTCTTTCAAGGAGGGAACGGGAAGAATTGTATGACTCACTCAATGACCAGGAGGTAAAACAGGTTAAAGATGAAATCGAAGATACTCTTGAAGCGTTGGCATTCCATGAATCCAGAAAACCTTCAAAGGACGTTCGAGAAAAAGTGCTGTCCGATATCATTTCTAATTCCCAGGAAAAAGCAAGCGGTCATAAATTCTTAATGGCTGCCTCTGTATCTCTTACTTTGGTGGCGAGTACGATTGCCTATTTCTTCTATCAAAGCTGGCAATCAGCAGAAAACCAACTGGAAATAGCCCTTCAGGAAAACACATACATGGCGGACGAGGCACGTTTTACAAATCAGCAGATCGAGGTTTTACAAGAAGGACTAGCTGTATTGGCTGACCCGTCGTATCTTGAAATACCCATGAAGGGATTGGAAAACTATCCGGGTTATTTCACCTCAGTCTATTGGAATCAAGAAACCAAAGACACGTATCTCCATGTTAAAACCCTTGGCCAGCTCAATGAAGACCAGCAGTATCAGCTGTGGAGCATTCAGGAAGGAAAACCGGTAGATTCAGGCGTTTTCGAGATTGAGGATAACATCGCCCTAATAAAAATGAAAAAAAATGAAGCACCTCAGGCCTTTGCTATTACCATCGAGCCGCAAGGAGGAAGCGAATCTCCTACTCTGGAAAACATGGTGGTAATTGGGAATGTAAGCGTGTGATTTTATCTTTGGCCTGATCATGAAAAAGTTTTTCAAATTCTCCAAAAGGCTGGGCATTCTTCTGTTTTTTGCTTCGCTGATTACCTTCTCCAGCTGCAAGTCCAATCAATACCACAAAGAAAGGAAACCAAAAAAAATCAAGAAGGGTAAGCCCATTCCCTGCCCGGTCAAGGATTGCTGATGGGATTTCATTCAAAAATTCATTATCTTATATATCCTTTTTTTGAAAAACCCATTTCAACATTATACCTATAAAACGATCCCATGAAAAAAATCTTGATTGCATTAGACGGCTACTCAGCCTGTGGTAAGAGTTCTACGGCCAAAGCAGTCGCAAAAGCCCTCAATTATGGTTACATAGACTCAGGCGCAATGTATAGGGCGGTGACCTACTATTTTCTGGAAAATCATGTAGAACTGACAAACCCAAAAAAGGTGACGGATGCCCTAGACAAAATCAATATTACCTTTCACCAAAATGAAAAAACAGGGCAAAACGACACCTACCTGAATGGCTCTAATGTAGAAGAAAAAATCCGTGATATGTCCATTGCTAAAATGGTGAGTCCTGTGAGTGCCGATCCATCCGTGCGAAAAGCCATGGTTTCCCAACAACAAAAAATGGGCAAGAGTAAAGGGATCGTCATGGACGGACGGGATATTGGTACGGCAGTATTTCCTGATGCGGAATTAAAAATATTCATGACCGCCGACGTAGATGTGCGGGCTGAGCGAAGGCAAAAAGAACTCTTTGACAAAGACGAGCTGGTAGACTTGGCTGAAGTGAAAGAAAACCTGATCCAACGGGACAAGATTGACACCACCCGGGCAGAAAATCCTCTCGTGCAAGCCAAGGACGCAGTGGTAGTCGACACAACCCACATGTTTTTTGAAGAACAAGTCGAAGAAGTAATTCGCCTTGCCACTTCAAGAATTGTAGCCAAGTGAAATACTGGTTTCTTGTTTTAATATTGGTCGTTGGATGCACCAAGGCGGGACAAAATCATACAGCACCGTCTAACGTGCCATTGGCTTCTAATTCAGAGACAACCCACACGCCTAAATTCATTGACTATGAGATAGCCGACTATAAGGAAGAGGTGAATCTGGATCCAAAAACTGAGTTTGGGAAATTTCATAATGATCGGCTGACCATTCATATTATCGACAACCCTCAGGAGACTCTTTTCAGCCATCCGACGAAATCTCTGACGCTCTATTTTATCGATAGTGTCCTTTGCAAAAAGAAATATGAACTTGGTATTGATATTTCCTCAGATCTGATGACCAGCTATGGTTCCTTTAGCTTCAAGCCCCTGGACTGGAACACCCGTGACCTGGCCAAAGACAATGGAGTCCTCGTGACGCAGGAAAAAAAGAAATCGATCAACCCTCAGCTCAAAAAGTATCGAATGAAATGGACACTTGAGGATAAAGACATCCTTTTTAGTCACGAAGAGGACACAATCCGGGAAATCAACGTATATGAAGAGCTTCTTCCTGAATATAAGCTACTCATAAAGTTGGTTGAGAATGGTTTGATATAAATTTGCGTCAATCACGAAGCGATGAACATAGAAATTGACAAAAATTCCGGGTATTGTTTTGGAGTAGAATATGCCATCGAAATGGCAGAAGACGAGCTCAACGAATCGGGTCAGCTCTATTGCCTGGGTGATATCGTCCACAATCACATGGAGGTGGATCGCCTGGCGGCCAAAGGGCTGCAGGTGATTGACCGGGAAGAAATGAAAAACCTGCGGGACTGCAAGGTGTTGATCCGTGCCCACGGAGAACCACCGGAAACTTACAAAATCGCTATCGACAATAATATCGAACTGATAGACGCCTCCTGTCCCGTCGTGCTAAAGCTGCAAAATCGCGTGAAAGGTTCCTTTGATCATATGGAAGAAGAAGGGGGTCAGATCGTAATATACGGCAAAGAGGGCCATGCTGAGGTCATCGGCCTTACGGGGCAAACTCGTGACAAGGCCATCGTGATCATGGAGGATGAGGATCTTGAAAAAATTGATTTTACCCGGCCAGTTACACTCTACAGCCAGACCACCAAAAGCACCAAGGGTTTCTATCGCATCAAGGAAATGATCGAACAGAGGATCGAACTGGCCAAAGGCTCACTCGAAGTGACGGATTTCAAGGCAAACGACAGTATCTGCCGTCAAGTGTCCAATCGAGAACCCAGCATGGAGCGGTTCTCCCAGCAGCATGATGTGATCATATTCGTTAGTGGCAAAAAAAGCTCCAACGGAAGGGCATTGTATGGCGTCTGCAAAAACTTCAACAAGCGAAGCTATTTCGTGGGCAACGAGGAAGAAATAGATCTCGAATGGATCAAGCCCACAGACTCTATCGGAATCTGTGGTGCCACCTCCACACCCATGTGGCTCATGCAGAGAGTGGCTGATTTTATCCAAAAACACTTTGCTACGGTAGAGGCATAAATCAGGAATCCCTGCCGACAATTAATGGAAGTCGCTCAACTGCGCCCTCAGGAATAATTCCTTATATTTGAACCCTTTAAAAACTACACAGCAGACCGCATGTTAAACATCGTATTATTTGGCCCTCCCGGTGCCGGAAAGGGCACACAGAGTGAAAAAATCATTGACAAATTCCAACTGACACACCTATCAACAGGAGACCTGTTTAGAAAACATCTGGGTGAGGGCACCGACCTGGGCAAGTTGGCTCAGAAATATATGGACGAAGGCAACCTGGTGCCTGACTCTGTGGTGATCGACATGGTCAAAGACAAAATAGCAAGTACGACGGGGGCTAAAGGTTTTATATTCGACGGATTTCCACGTACTGTACCCCAGGCCGAAGCGCTGGATCACATGCTGGAGGAATTCAACACGACTATTAGCGGAATGATTGCGCTGGATGTGCCAGATGATGAACTTCGCACACGATTGCTCGAACGAGGAAAAACCTCCGGACGAGCAGACGATCAAAATGTAGAGAAGATCAACAACAGGATTCAGGTCTATAAAAACGAAACGATCCCTGTTGCCAATTTTTACGAAAGCCAGGGCAAGTTTTCTAAAATCCACGGGGTAGGCACCATCGATGGGATCTTTGAAGATATTGCCGGCGTAATAGAAAAACTCTGATTCCATTTTCACTGGTTTCACTTTTATTGAATCTCAAATTTGAATACCTGCTGTGGCCAGTTCCAATTTCATTGATCACGTAAAGTTTTGCTCCCGATCCGGAAGTGGTGGGCCTGGTGCAGTACACTTTCGCAGGGAAAAGCATGTACCCAAGGGCGGCCCGGATGGTGGCAATGGTGGCCGGGGGGGTCATGTGATCCTGAGGGGCAACCAGCAGCTTTGGACGCTGCTCCACCTGCGATATCAAAAGCACGTAATCGCCGACAATGGTAGGCCTGGAGAAGGAGGAAGGAGATCGGGTGCCGAAGGGCAGGATGTAATATTAGAAGTGCCGCTTGGGACTGTCGCCAAAGATGCCGAAACCAACAATCCATTGGCTGAAATACTCGAGGACGGGCAGGAGATCATCCTCACGCCCGGGGGCCGCGGAGGGCTCGGCAATGAAAATTTTAAAACAGCAACCAATCAAACACCGCGCTACGCTCAACCCGGTGAAGAAGGAGTTGAGCAATGGGTCGTACTGGAGCTCAAAGTGCTGGCGGATGTCGGTCTGGTAGGGTTTCCTAATGCGGGAAAGTCAACACTGCTCTCCGTGATCTCCGCAGCCAAACCAGAAATTGCGGATTACCCTTTTACCACACTGGTGCCAAACCTCGGCGTAGTGGGCTACAGGGATCACAAGTCCTTCGTCGTTGCGGACATCCCCGGAATCATTGAAGGTGCTGCAGAAGGCAAGGGTTTGGGTATCCGGTTTTTGAGGCATATAGAGCGCAACTCAATGCTGCTCTTTATGATACCGGCAGACGCCGAGGACATCCAAAAAGAGTACGGAATTCTACTAGGCGAACTCAAGAAATATAACCCTGAGCTACTGGACAAAAACAGGGTACTCGCCATCACAAAATCTGACATGCTCGACGAAGAGCTCATCGAAGAAATGAGGCAAGAACTGCCGACCGAGCTGCCCTCCGTTTTCATCAGCAGCGTAACCCACACCAATATAGACTCGCTCAAAGATATGCTGTGGTTACAGCTGAATGCCTGAGTTGAACTTTTGATGGCTTTCTTTATGTTTCATTTCTTGACTAAAAATGAGATAAAAATGTATATTAGTAATGTTGATGTTATGTACAATCGAGTTTGGTTTAATGGAAATTGGCTGATTGCCCTGTTGATAATCTGGCTTGCGGTTTTGATGCCGACTCAGTCTCTTGGACAAAGTCAAACATCGAAGTATCAAATTGGTGACCTGGCGCCAAATTTTGTTGGACAAGATCAGTTTGGCAACAAAATAGAACTGAACGAAACACTCAAAAAGAGTCCGGTCGTCCTGATGTTTTATCGAGGGTATTGGTGTCCTTATTGCAACAAGCAGTTGGCACAACTCGAAGATTCATTGAGCTTCATTACAGACAAGGGAGGTGTTGTAATAGCTGTAACTCCGGAGCAACCCGAAGGAATAAAGAAGACAATAGAGAAAACAGGGGCCTCGTTCCTGATCATACATGACAAAGATCTGAAAATAATGAAAGAGTATGGCATCAGCTTTGAAATGGAAGAGACCCTACTAAAAAGGTATAAAAAGAAAGGGCTCATGGTAGAAGAAAACAACGGAGCAAACGGCCCCAATCTGCCAGTACCAGCGACATACATCATTAACACGGATGGTAGAATTCTATATGCGTTCTACGATCCTGACTATAAGAATAGAGCCACGGTAAGAAAAATATTGGAAAATCTATAATACGAATTGCTATGCTTACTCCACTACAAGAAAAGAAACAAATTCACTTTTTCAATGTTCTCGATTTTGACAAGAATGGCGTCATTGAGGAAGATGATTTTGAGGCAATCGGTGATAATCTCTGCATTGTCCGGGACTTTGACATTGATACACCGGAGTACGAAACGGTCATGAGCATGACCAATGGCATTTGGGGCAATTTGGTTCCGTTTATCAAGGGAGAAGGAGGCACAAAGCAAGAGTGGCTCAATTTCATGAACGTGTTGCTCGACCCGGCCAACGAAGACAAGTACAAAAAGTATGTGACCAATTTTGTCACCACCTTGTTTAAGCTCTTTGATATGAATGATGACGGCTACATCTCACAAACCGAATACATCGACTTGTTTATCGGCCTGAGAATTGAGGTGCGATTTGCACCAAAAGCATTTAGAAGCCTGGATGACAACAATGATGGCCGTTTATCTCATGACGAACTACAACACTCGGTGGATGAATTCTTTAAGAGTGATGACGAAGATGCCAAGGGCAACTGGCTATTCGGCGGCTGGGAAGACTAAAATCCGTCGTCCTCATCTTCGATGACCGGATTTACAGGCTCCACAGGTTCTTCTTCCTCTTCCTCCTCTTCATAAAATGGCTCTACAGCCTCATCTTCGGTGAGATGTGTATCATCCGGAAACGACAGATCATATTCATCGGTAATTCCAAAATACTGTAGGCGGAACCTATCCACATAGTCGAGCACTTCAAATTCGTCTCCAAGAAGAGTAGTGTATTCACCAAATCCAGTCTTTTCCACCGTCGTGTGCTCAGCGACCAGGTTATTGAAATCCGGGTTGGATGAGTACAGCAGCAACCTACCCTGCTCATAGCTAAAGAAATACCAGGTAGAAGGAGATACTTGCAAAAACAGATGCACCTGGTCATCTCCTTCATCAGTAGTCAGAATTTCCATGAACCCGTCACATTGGGCATTGATGTCTCTGTCGACAATGTGGGACAGGCCAATTTTAGAAGTGCTATACCAGGTACGGTGCCTTTTCGACCATTTCAAATCTATTTGAGTCAGCCCCAATGTAGTCTCCAGTTCGGGTGATAGCTTTACAAGAGGTTGGTAGTCGGTCAAAATGCCATTTTCATATTTTTTAGTCTCAGCATCACCAATGAATTCAGCCAATTTCAGCATCACCTCAAGTCGGTTTTTGTGGGCCGGCTCATGGCCAATTATCTCCACGGTCTCATGGATATCTGATTGCATAGAGGCGATAAGGGTAGGGTGCAACTCCATATCCATCAGGAGCATGGCGTCCAGGCTATAGACACTCGAATCGGGCACTCCATACCCCAAAACTGTAGACCTTAGACCATATTCAGACTTGTTTCGAATAAAATCCACCGGGCCTTCAAACAGCAAACTCCAATTTTTGTCATCGTAGGAAAATGACTTGCCAGCGTAGGAGTTAGCCATTGTCTTTGACTGCTCTTCTATCCTAAATTCCTTTTTTTCATGGTCATAAAAGAGGAAACCCTCAGCCTTGAAGAAGTAGTAATCGTCTGGTTTGTTTTTGTCCTGCACAAAAGACATATACAGATCGCCGGTGAGGTTGTCGACCAAGATCCCCGCTTCTACCGGTTGTTCTGTTTCCGTTTTGGATTGGGCAAGGTCTATGTACACATCACTGGAATCGCCTTTAGAGTCGTAGGATATCCAATAATCATAACGGCCCAAGGTCTGAAAGTCCGGGGTAATGAAGCCTTCCTTATGCAGGTTTCGTTGATTGGCGTACATCGTGACGTCTCCTTTGAAAAAGAAGCCCGGTGAAGTCTTCACATTTTGAGACTCTAAAATAAAGCCGCCCGAAACAGTCATGGAATCAACTCCCCCTCCGACGTTCGGTACCGCCTGGAGGTCAAAACTTGCAAATTCTATGGCGAAAGTATCAAGCTCCGAATTGACCAATTGATAGGTGGCATGCCCTTCGAATTTCTTCCTGGATATTACCGTGATATACCCGTCGTACAAGTTGTGGTAGCCGTTAAGTGTATCTATTTTCAGTTTTACATTATCGAATGGTTGTAGTACGGAGTTTTCCAATATTGTCGTTTCATGGCTTTCGGGGATTATTTCCGCATCCGCGACCCTTATGTATGGAATGCCGAAAATATGAAGCTCGTAATCATCCATATCATAGAGCGCTCCGGTCGCATTAAAAGCCAGTGAGTCCAGATCCTCTCGGGTAGTATAGAAATAAGAGTAGCTTATATCCACTTCTTCCGGTTTGTTCATGGCGATTTTCGCCGAATCGAGATACCAGATTGCCTCCGTGATAGAGGTCTTCATTTGTGAGTAAGGGAAACTGATGGAAGCCACACCTGCCACTTCTGGCCTAATCTCGGCAATATCTTCAGCCAGGTCAAACCTAAAATAGATGTCCTCACCTTGCATGGCAGGCTTATCCGGATTGTCGGTCAATATCTCAAACTCACTATGACGACCTGAGTATTTGTCTATTTCGAAATGAAAATCCTGGGAGGTTGATCTCGATCCCCTCGACAGCATAACTCCAGAACCAAAAACTCCCTTCGCGGTAATGTTGGCTTTTCCTTCCAGGGAGGCTGTAGAATTATAGAATTGGAATGGTGCTTTTCGGTTTTCTATATACATGCTGTCCTTCAGCGGCAACCACAGCATCCTAAAATCGGCCAGCACAGCCTCCGGATAGGTCGCCTCACCGATAGTGCCTTCGTTCATGAGCCCTTCCACTCCTTCTGCGGTCACAGAATCCATGTAAAAAATAAACCGCTCTGAGTTTACTTCAGCCGTTCTGTAATCTATCCTTCCATTACCCTGCAGACCACCGAAATCCATGTACACAGAATCGTAGAACACACCTCCACCTTCATACAGATTGTATCCTTCGTCAGGTGCCTCATGTTTGAAGCCAAGGGACTTGTCCGGCATGATCTTCAAAGTTTCCTTAAATGGTGGCATGATGTTGCCGGAGTAAAAAGTACCCTCAAAACCGAGCGTAAGCGGGTCTCCCTGTCCGACCGTGTCTGACTTAAACGGCGGGACGACAAAATAGATTGACTTGTCATATGCACCATCCAAAATGTCAGGACTGTCAAAGAAAACTATAGCTTCAGACTCAGACACGAAATATGGGTACTGCACGTAATTCTTAAGGCCAGCCTTATTCTTTGGGTCGTTGATATAGAGCGTACCCGAAGTAGCCTCAAGATGCTGATGCAAAGTGGTTCGCTTTTCATTTCCTTCATCAAAGGCTATTTGAATCCTGATCGAATCGATAGCGTCCATTTGCACGATGTACTCATTGTAATTGAATATAAAATCATGGCCCTTGTACTGAAAGTCCTCGGCATTTACCAGGCCATTAAATTTCATAGACTTATCCTCCAGTAGGGTCAGGACTTTTTCCTCAGGCTCAAAAAACACCTCCTGATCCGGAGTGATGTACACCTTTTTTACACCTCGCACATCCATCTCCTTGGTATCAAAATGCAGTGTGGCATTGGGGGACCCGGGGGATATCGACGAAACCAGGAAGTTGTCATAGTCCTTCTTTTTGGAATAAGACATTACATTATGAAACGCCTTTCTTAGTACCTGTATATCGCCGGACTCTTCGTCATAGGTGATGTATCCATTTTGATTGAGAAAGAGTACGGCCGAATGAATCCTTTGTTCATCCATGTGATAGGCTCCTACGAGCTCTAGGATATTGAAGTGCGAATCCTGAACCTTGCGGGCATATCTCACCACCGTCATGATGGGGTGAAAGCCAAAAAGACCAGACATTTTTTCGTACCGGATAGGATTGAAATACTCTTCAGACTCAAATACTGCCGGTATCATATTGGGCGCATTCATAATCGATACGTCCAGGCTGTCGGAATAAAGGTTCCACTCAAGCAAATCCGATTTAAATTCCATTTTGAAAAAGGAAGAATAGTAGTACGTATTCTTATAGTCTCCCTTGTCTTTAATGAGCGTGAGCTTGGGAATCGCGGCATCATATTTCATCTGAACCGCCGGATGATAAATAGAATCTCCGCCATGGTAGAGCATAAACTCCGATTTGGCTGACTTCACCAATGAGTCCTGAAACTCATAGCGAATAGCTTTAGACTTAAAGCTTCTGTCATCTTTTCCGTATACCTCCAATACGCCCGGATGCTGGGATATTGATTCTCCAAACATTTGATCTGTGTGCATGCCAAATCCTCCCACATACTTGAGACTATCTCCGGGCAGATTGAGTTCTATGTCAGAATGCAATGAGATAAACTTTGGATATTGCCATTTTCTTCCTCGCTTTCGCAGGCCACTTTTGAAATGAAATGCTCCGGCTACCGAGTCCTCAAACATTTTAGGGAAAACCATCTTAGCCCTGCTCGTTTTCAGCTCTGCACTCCGGGTATCAAAAGAATAATTCTTTAGATACACTACCGCTCCTTCGGTACCTCTAAACCGATCGGGCCAGTCAAACTCACCTCCGGTACCGACAAAAATCTGATCCTTCAGTAGCAAGGTTCCTTTGGCGTTTTTAATATGGATCGTATCATAGGGTGTAGCCATCTTCAAATCCATACCCTCAATCTGTATCACCGCTCCGCCGATAGGAGGATCAATGTCATCAGCCTGATAGGCAGCCACCAGATCCGGTTTTTCATATTCGTAGACAGGACGGACATACACTTCTTCTTTTTCTTCCTCCAGCTCTTCCGGGTCAGGAAGTATTCCGCTATCGTCTGAAGAGCCCCACCCATCTGTATCGACCCATCCACCACCGGTATCCCAACTATCGTCGCTGCCCCAGTCGTCGTCCGTGCCCCAATCATCATCAGCGCTGCTCCAGTCATCATCGGCCCAGTCGTCACCACCCCAGTCATCTGTTACTTCTTCGCTCGTTACATACTCATCCACTTCTCGTATCTCCTTTTCTGCATCGATGGGTACAAACGGAATATCCTCCTCTTCTTCTTCCTCAAGAATCTCTTCAAAGTGTGTTTTGATCGGCTCTACTTCATCGAGTAGTTCTATTTTGTAAGATCCTTCGGTAGAGGTGAGCTTATTATAATGAGAGTGGTATATATACCCTCTTGCAAAGAAGAAGGTGAGCGTCTTATAAAATGACGACAGTTCTTTTTTGTCGTAATGCTCTACGGCATGGTCCACGATTTTAATGATGTTGTTGAGTTCCTCCGTGCTGGCATTTTCCTGGGTAATGGCATAAGTGATGAGGCTGAAAAAATATCGATAGTAAGGCTGCGTTGGTAGCCGCCTTTTAGCCATTTTATCACAGATGGCAATTATGGAGGCTTTTTGATCGTCTGGGATCTGGCTGCTCCATGCATTTTGAAAGTCATAGGCCACTTTTTCTGTAGCCTCCAGCCGAATGGCTTTGAGGTTTCGTACGACATCTACTACGAATGAATCAGGCTCGTGCGAATAGCGAAAGTGCTGAGCTTCAGAATACCCCGAAGCCAGAAGTACACATAACAACAAAATACCCCTGTAGAAATTCATTCGACCCAATTAGGAATCAACTGCTAAAGATAATTAAAGAGTAGCCATAATCTATGCCTCAAGGGTTTTTCACCAATAGCAAAGCGGCCCAGTTGTCCTTTATAACTGTTCTTTCTATGGCAAGATTATATTCGGAGGCCTTGTTTTTGATATCAGTGATGTCCGCTTCATAGAAACCGCTCAGGAACAAATGGCCATGTGCGGGAAGCAATGCAGAATAGTATTGCATCTCCGAAAGTAAAACGTTCTTGTTGATATTGGCTATCACCACATCATAAATCGTTCTTTGCAATGATAGCTCGTTAATCAGACCCTGATGAATTGCCACATCCGCATAGCCGTTTAGCCCCAGGTTTTCAAGGCTGTTCTCAATACACCAATCGTCAACATCCGTACCTTCAGCGTGTACTGCTCCTTTCTTAAGTGCCATGATCGCCAACACACAAGTGCCTGTACCCACATCCAGCACAGATTTCCCCGAAAAGTCAAAATCCATTTCCAGCCTGAGCATATTGTAGGTAGTCGCGTGGTGCCCAGTACCAAAGGACATTTTGGGGATGATCAGGATCTCATACTCGATCTCCGGATTGGGCTCATGGAAGGTCGCACGTACACGGCAGCGGCCTTCCACTTCTATCGGGTCGTAGTTTTTCTCCCAGTCCTTATTCCAGTTTTGCTTTTCGATCTCCTGGTTTGAAAATTTGACGGATGTCAAGGCCGAATATCGTTGCACAATATCCTGTACATCAACCTCTTGGTAGTTTTCTGTAGGAATGTAAGCATCCACGCCAGCTTCTGTTTCCTCGAAGGTATCAAAGCCTATCTCCGCCAGCTCAGCGGTGAAGATCTCGACGTACTCCGGATCTGTGATGATAGAAACCCTGGTGAAGGACATCAGCGGTTACACCCTGCGAAGGATTCAGTTTCTATAAAAGCTATGCTGAAATCTGCACGACTCTTTCGCGTTTCAAAATAGATGTACACGTTGGCAAAGCTCCTGTTTTCAACAAAGGCCCATTGACCAGGTCTGTCTGCATACAGGGGATTTTCATGCTCGAAGACCAGTAGATCCGCAAATGCTTCTGAGTCCTCAATGTACACTATATAATCGGCCAAGCCGGCATTGTCTACTTCGTAGATCTTTCCATAGACCTTGCAGGGATCCAAGGCTGAGCCGTCAGAGCCTATGGAAAGAAAAAAAGTGAGAAGTAGACTAAGCATCCTTTTAGAATGAGTTGACTATAGCCAGGAAGGCATCTGCATTCAACGAAGCTCCTCCAATAAGTCCTCCGTCTACATCTGCACAAGCGAATAGCTCCTGAGCATTGGATGGCTTACAGCTGCCGCCATACAGGATAGGGCATGTATCGGCCAACTCTTGTCCAAATTTAGTGGCCAGATGGGCTCTTAATTCTGCGTGCATTTCTTGTGCCTGCTCAGAGGAAGCGGTTTTACCCGTACCAATAGCCCAGATAGGCTCATAGGCAATAGCGATTTTCGCAAAGTCTTCATTAGAAAGGTGGAATAGACTCTCAGTCAATTGCTGCTTTACAAATGGGTACATTTCTTCGGCTTCTCTCACCTCAAGTGGTTCGCCGCAGCAAAAAATAGGAATTAAATCATTGGCCAATGCCTGGTTTACTTTTTCAGCCAGCTCTTCGTTGCTTTCGCTGAAATACTCTCTTCGCTCACTGTGCCCGAGGATCACGTAGTTAGCGCCGGTCGATTTTACCATACTCGCAGAAATCTCTCCGGTATAGGCTCCTGAGACTTTGTCGCTGCAGTTTTGAGCGGATATTTCAATTCCTTTTTTGCCACCTACTTTTTCAGCGACAGATGTCAAATGAATGAATGGAGTGCCCAATACAATCTGAGCTTCTTCATTTCCCGTGGTTTTTTCCAGTACTTCAGTGGCGAGTTTTATACCCTCCTCGAGGGTGTTGTTCATTTTCCAGTTTCCCGCAACGATTTTGTTTCTCATTAGATTCTTGTTTTCAAACTATAGATTGCTGATGGCACAAAGTTGTGAATTATATAGAAATAATTAATATTTATTCCGCATTTTAGCGGGGAGGTCGATGGGCTTATCTTCATCGCACCAACAGATCAACACGCAGCAGCACCTCTTTTATTGTTAAATTAAAAATGACGATATGGCAAGACATACGTACGACTATGGCATTATTGGAAACTGCGCATTTTCCGCTCACATCAAAACTGACACAAACATCGCCTGGATGTGCTGGCCCAGGTTTGATAGCAGTTATATTTTTGGCAATCTTCTCACAGAGGATAAGGGAGGTGAGTTTTCAGTGCTTCCTGCAGACGGACAGTTTCGATCCGATCAATACTATATAGAAAATACGAATGTGCTTTGCACTGAGGTGGAGTGCAATACCGGCAAGTATCGCGTCACGGACTTTGCACCGCGCTATGAGCAATATGAGCGTCATTATAAGCCCTTGATGCTTGTCAGAAAAATCGAACCGTTATCAGGCCATCCTAAAATTAAGGTGAAATGTGATCCTGTAGGAGACTATGGAAAAACACGACCTGAACGTAGCCAGGGCAGCAATCATATCCGCTTTCTTGGGCTAGACTCACAAGTACGCCTGACCACCAACATTTCTCTCAGCTATCTGATGCAAGATCAGGAATTCGTACTCAACGAAACCAAGTGGTGCGTTTTGACCTATGGTCAGCCGATAGAAGCAGAACTGAAAGAAACATCTCAAATGTTCCTCAATCGCACCATTCGCTACTGGCGCAATTGGGTAAAAACTGCGGCTATTTCCAACTTCTACCAAAAGGCCGCCATTCGATCAGCTCTTGCTTTGAAAATTCACCAATATGAAGATACCGGTGCCATAGTAGCGGCCTTGACCACTAGTCTGCCCGAATCTCCCCAATCCACGCGAAACTGGGATTACAGGTTCTGCTGGATGAGAGACACCTACTATACGCTCAACGCTTTTAATAATATTGGTCACTTTGAGGAGCTGGAAAAGTACTTTCATTACATCATGAATATTACGAGTGGTGAGCATGAGCGTTATCAACCACTGGTGGGCATCGGTGGCGAAAAGAAATTGGTAGAAATCGAAACAGATCTTCTAGGCTATCAAGGCAACAATCAGCCTGTACGTGTGGGTAACCAGGCCTACGAACATATCCAAAATGATGTGTACGGCCAGGTGCTCGTTTCCCTTCTTCCTCTATATTTTGATCAAAGGATCATCTTCACAGAAAAATTTGACAGTGGAGACCTTTGTATGAAAACTCTAAGGCTCATAGAAAAAACTATGGAGCAAAAAGACGCAGGTCTATGGGAGTTTAGAAATCTACAACAGTATCACTGTTACACTTACCTGTTCCACTGGGCAGGATGTCTTGCAGCCGAAAAAATCGCCGGTGTGATCAAAGACGAAAAAATGGGGAAATTGGCGCAGAAACTGGGAAAAATCGCCAAGGACAAAGTGGAGCAATGCTACAGCCCGGAGAAAAAAGGATACAGTCAGGCCATTGGTACAGATCGTATGGATGCGAGCTGTTTGCAGCTTATCAACATGAATTATCTGGATAATGATTCTGAACGAGCGCGCAATCACCTGAAGGCCATGGAAAAAGACCTCAAGGCTGGTAGTGGGTTATTCTATAGATACAAACATCAGGATGATTTTGGCGAACCGGAAACCACCTTCCTGATTTGTGCCTTCTGGTATGTAGAAGCCCTGGCTTGCGTAGGGCGTGTCGATGAGGCTATTGAATACTTTGATAATCTGGCTAGCTACAGCAACCATGTAGGACTGCTCAGCGAAGATGTGAAAGAAACAGACGGAAGTATGTGGGGTAACTTCCCTCAAGCGTATAGCCATGTGGGTCTCCTCAACGCCGCCAGCAGGATCGCCAAAAAACTGGATCAACACGATTTTAATATTTAAATAATAATGGTAGAAAAAAGAATCTCTTCGGGGTCAGAATTTGAAAAACTAATCGGGTATTCACGTGCGGTTGTGGATGAGCATTATGTTCATGTATCGGGTACCACCGGATACAACTATGAGGATATGTCCATCTCCAACGATCCTGTGGAGCAAGCGGATCAGTGTTTCAAAAACATCGCTGCGGCCCTCGAAGAGGCAGGTAGTAGCCTGGACAAAATTGTGAGGGTTACTTACTTATTCCCTAATGGAGACGATTGCAAACCTTGCTGGCCGGTGTTTGCCAAATACCTCAGTAAGGCAATGCCTGCTGCTACCATGATCGTAGCTGGCCTTCTCGACGATAAAATGAAACTGGAGATTCAGGTGACGGCCAGCCGCTAATTCGCATTTTTGGAATCGCTGGGCAGATTGGCTAATTTGCCCCTTCATTTTCTAATGCAATCAATCCAATGGATCAAAAACTGATATACGGCATCCAGCAAATCGGTGTGGGTGTAGATGATGCAGAGCGAGGGTTTGAGTGGTACGCCAAAGTATTGGGTGCGGATCTTTGCATATTTGATGACAACAATGAGGCCACCTACATGGCGAAATATATGGGCGGTGAGCCTCGGGCAAAACGTGCGATCCTGGCAATGAATAACCAGGGGGGTGCGGGCTATGAAATCTGGCAGCACACGGGTCGGACTCCCCTGAAAATGGAGACTGCATTGAATATCGGTGATCTCGGTATCAATGTCGCCAAGATCAAGTCCAAAGACATCCAGGCGAGTTACGAGCGGCTCAAAGGCCGTGGAACTGAAGTGCTGACAGAAATTACGGAAGAGCACGATGGCCGCAAGGGTTTCTACATTCAAGATCCATGGGACAACATCCTGCACATTAAGGAATTTGACTCCTGGAGAAAGACCAATGAAGGCGATACCGGAGCGATATTTGGAGCGACCATCGGGGTAAGTGATATTGAAGCTTCAAAAAAATTGTATTCAGATCTGCTGGGGTACGACCAGATAGTTTATGATGAGACGGATACGTTTGAAGATCTGAAAGGCCTCCCCAACGGCGAAGGAAAATTCAGAAGATTGGTGCTCGGTCATGTAGACAACCGTCGCGGTGGATTTAGCCCACTACTTGGCAGAAGCGAACTGGAATTGATCCAGGCACTGGACTATCAGCCTAAGAAAACTTTCGAAGGGCGATTCTGGGGAGACATAGGCTTCATCCATTTGTGTTTTGACATCAAGAACATGAGCAAACTTGTGGACGAATGCGCTGAAGCAGGTTTCCCATTCACCGTATTGAGTTCGGAGGAGTTTGATATGGGCGATGCCAACGGACACTGGGGGTATCTCGAAGATCCTGATGGCACATTGGTCGAATTTGTTGAGACCCATAAGGTGCCTCTGATCAAAGCCATCAACTTTAGCATCAAGCTCAAAAACCGCGACCCACACAAGCCCCTGCCCAACTGGCTGCTCAATGCTATGGGCGTGACCAAGCGGGTGAAATTTGATTAAATATTACTAATTCCTGTGTTTCATTTTGAAACAGTAAAAAAGAGACCACCGTTTTGAAACAGCCTCCTCCTATAAGAAAATAAATTCAGGTGAGATATACGAAGGCCATGGTATTGGCCTGGCCCATTGTCACAAAATTTCGGCTTTACACAATGGTGATATCTCTGTAGAATCTAAATTTGGGAAGGGAAGTACTTTTTATTTTACCATTCCTGATTAATAAACCTCTCAAAGGAATAATTGGTTAATCTCATTTTGTGAATTATCGTTCAATGTAATTATGAAAATTATCTTTTCAGCATTATTGATATTTCCATTGTATACTCAGGCCCAGTTCTATTTGATCGGTGACTCGCAGCGGATGCCAGACGGATGCATCCTGCTCACACCCGATCTGCCTTATAGCGAAGGCCTCGCATATTACCGAGACAAGCTGGATCTATCAGAACATTTCCAGATCGAATTTGATCTTTTTTTTGGTGACAAAGACTCAGGAGCAGATGGTATCGCTTTTGTGATTCAAAACGATCAGCGCCAGTACAATGCCTTTGGTACCTGGGGTGAAGGCATCGGATACGGCCGGATGAATCCATACTATCCGGGTAATTCCATTGACCCATCCATTGCCATTGAGTTTGATACCTATCAAAACTTCCGCCAAAATGACCCGGAGTCCGATCATGTTGCATTCCTAACAGATGGAGTCAGTATGCATGAGACATTTTGGAATGGAGATGACGATGAATATGATCTAGAAGACGGTCGACTCCACAGTTTCTTTTTCAGATGGGACCCAAAGAAAAAAGAAATCAAAGTATTCTTAGATGGAGAGGAAGTCTACAGTGGGATTCATGATCTGGTCAAAGATACCTTTCACGGAGAAACACGGGTGATCTGGGGGTTCACAGCCTCCACGGGCAACAAACACAATCTTCAATTTTTCTGCTTAAAAAGATTTGTAAATCTAACGGGAAGAAATACCCAAACCACTTATAAATAGTCGGATTGTTACTTCTGACAGCACTGTGTCAGAGCTTCATTGGATCAACTGAAAATCGGGGTTAGCATTTTGCGCTTCTGATCTATGGCTATTACTCTAATTTTTAGTAAATTACGCTTTCATTTCCCAAATCTGGTAAAGAGACAGCAATTCGAGAAAAATGGTTTATGGTTTTGGTTGATGACAATCTTAACCAAAATCTCAATTCCTAAACCAACCTCGTATGAGGCAATACACAATGCAGCTTGTGAAATGCCTGGGATCTTTTTTAGGAAAAAAAGATGCTCCGCTGGAAAGAAGGCCAGTAACGATCGAGTCCTTGGTCAGGCCGATCTTTCCGAGTGGGGGCTTATTTCAAACTTCTATTTCTTGTGAACTTTATACGTCAGCACGCTTTCGCTATTGGCTAATCTCAATATGTAGATGCCCGGGCTCAAAGACGAAATATCCAAATCAAATTGGTGCTCAACTGACCGCTTGTCAAATGCATCAGTCAAAACTACTCTGCCCGCCCTGTCTATAAGGCTTACCTCTACCATACCCAAGAAATCATTTTCAATCTGAGCGGTGAGTACATTTTGCACAGGGTTCGGGTAGATGCTTACACCATTATTCAATTCTTCCTCCACACCCAGTACAGCCACGATCTCCAGGTCAAACGTCGATGATACGCTTTGTAGGTCCGCATTGTTTTCTGTAGCTATAATCGTAATACTGTAAATTCCCTCATCGAAGTTGATCGCTGCTTCTCCACTCAAAACTCCGGTCGAAGCGTCGAATGACACAAATGAAGGCAGGCCGGAAGCTGATAAAATCAGTTCATCCTCTTCATCCTCAAATACTGAAGCGTCAATGGTAATGGAAAATGGATCATAACCTTCTACCGACTGATCTGCCAGTTCGGTCACCACGATCGGTGCATCGTTGATTTGTGTAATATTGAGCACAAATTCATCGGATACCGCCAGTCCCTCTTCATCCTCAGCTGTTACTTTCACATTGAGCGTCTCATCTCCATGATCCGGTGTCCCGCTAAATACACCCGCGCTAAAACGCAGCCAAAGTGGCAATGGAGAATCGTCCGATTGAGTAGCAGTTAAGCTCAGGAAGTTGGTCTCCTCATCACTAAACGTGGACATGGGAACCGTAAAACTGAATGGCTGATCTTCTGTAGCCTGCTGGTCGGCTATTGGGTTGGCTACTACAGGAGCGTCATTGACCAACTCAACGGTTATATGGAATTCGTCAGAAACGGACTGACCACTCTCGTCGGTGGCTGTCACTTTCACAATCACATTAGGATCTCCATCATCCGGTGTGCCGGTAAACGTAGTTCCATCAAAGCTCAGCCAGGCAGGTAAAGGACTATCGTCATTTGAGGTGGCCGTCAGTGTCAAGTCGGCTGTCTCTTCATCTTCGAACGTTCCAGCCCGAACCGTGAAGCTAAACTCGTCATTCTCAAATGCGGTCTGATTTGGAATAGGCGTGATCACCACTGGTTCATCGTCCACAGGTATCACCGTCAGGGTAAACTCGTCCGAGTTGGTCAGGCCTTCTTCATCTTCGGCCGTCACCCGCACCTCCACCGTACCATCACCATCCAATGGTGTACCGGTAAACGTTTCTGATAGCTCATTGAATATAAGCCAGGAAGGGAGGGCACTTCCATCGGCAAGTGTGGCAGTCAAATCCAGTTCTGCTGTTTCCTCGTCAATGAATACATCATTGTCAAGCACCAAAGTGAAAGGCTGATCCTCCGTCGCCTCGACATCAGATATAGCATTATTGACCACCGGGGCGTCATTGGCAAATGTGATGTTGAAGTTCAGCGACTGGTTGAGCACTGTAGCCCCCTCTCCATCTCGCAGGTAAAACCTTAGTTGGTCTACCGGGCTGCCGTCATGTTGGGAGCCATCGTGCTCGTAGGTGATGAGCCCGTCATTGATGTCTTGTTGTGTGAATACACCAGACACAGCCAATGGCGTACCGGACAGACTTATGCTGCCATACGCAGGAAGTGAGTTGATCACAAAGTCTATTTCTGAAGCCAAATGATCATCGTCTGTTGCCTCTAGGTTTGCATTGGTAATGGACGAACTGCCCCCCTCGTTCACATCCAGATCCATCTGAGTGGCAAGAACCGGCACGTCATTCACCGGATCGATGATGAAATTAAATGTATTGGAGCCTGTGGAGAAGTATCCATTGTCTATTTCATAAGTAAAGCTATCTGCACTGGTTTCACTACCATCGTGTGTATAGCTTAGGTCGTTGAATTCCAATTCGGACAAAGTAGCGGGCACAGCGACCGGGCCACCATCCAAATCCAAACTTCCATTGGCCGGAATAACGGTGATGGTGTACTCCAAAGGTCCAAGGCTGGAATTGCTCACCACAGCATCACTGATCATAGAAGCAAAACTCGTAGCTGTGGTACCTTCGCTCACCACCAGTCCGGCGGGCAACTCGGAGGAATCAAGAACCGGGTACTGAGAGTAGAATTGCTTAATAGCTACTGTACCCAGGTTTCCATCCAAATAATAGTCATCCCATACAGCAACAAATTTTCCCTGTCCGGGGCTTGTTACCTTCGGTTCTGTTCCATAATTCGGGGATAGCTCATTCAATTTGTACCCCTCACCGACTTTATCAAAACCACTGTCAACCCTGGCGGCAAAAACGTTTCCCACCATTTCGTAGACAATGATAAAATCACCCTGATCAGCAGAGGTAATGTCAACATATTGAATGTCTCCTCCATAGGCCACGCATACGCCAGGGCCTGAAAGTACCGAAGAGCCCGGTACATACCGGTACATAAAGACTGCATTCGTATCGTAATTGATCACCGCATCCGCAGCGGCAATGACAAAGTCTCCTCCATCATCTGCTGTAATCGCAACGGCCTCATCTATAGAAATATCACCGGTGTAATCGGAAATAATTATGTCGTCAGACAATATCGCGGATGCTGAATAACTTCTTATGTGCATTTCATGGCCATAGCCCCCATCGTTGCCATAGTCCAAATCAAACACAATTCCCAAATCTCCATCAGAGTTGATCGCAATATCGATTTGTTCAATTATTTCTTTTCGGGTACTACCGTCCGTAGAAAAGACAGGCACATCCACAGAAAGTGGCGTGCCATCAGAAGACTCAAATTTCCTTAGCAGAACATTTGAGTAACCATATGTGGAACTCTCGTAATCATAGTTCGCCCATACTACAGCAAAATCACCATTTTCATCAGCAGCTACATCATAGTCATCGGTGACATCCCCATTGGAGGAAATATCGAAATCATCAGCAATTACTCCTCCTGCCAGGTCGGTGATTTGAGCGCTGGTGAAGGAGCCTACCAAATAAATGTCGGAGTTCCATGCTACCAGAAAATCTCCGTCCTCGTTCATGGCTACTTTGGGATCGTAGACATAGCTACTACTTCCCGAAACGTCGATGATGTCAATCTCTCCTCCTGACTTGACACCATCTGCATCATAGACCTGAGCCTTGATTGATTGCTGGCTGGCCCCTTGCCATACCACTACAAACTCACCCGCTGAATTGGAGGCGACTTGTGGATGGGTTTGATTTCCGGAGGTAATGGTGTTGACTATTTCTTCGTAGGTTTCACTCAGATCAAAAGGGGCCGGATCGCCGATGATCGTTTGAAGGATGTTGGAGTAGTTTCCAACTACAATAGACTTGTGGTCTCCCATCGCTATGCCGGACGGAGCAACAGAACTACTGAATGCCCGGATCTCCGGCAGGATGGTATCGCCATCTTCATCAAATTTTTGAATGATGGTGCCATATGTTCCTTCATTGTATTTACCCTCCCAAGCCACAACAAAGTCTCCGTTGGAGTTCATGTCCACCTGCACCTGATTGTCCGAATCGAAATAAATATCATCGTTGACCTGAAACTGTCCTATATCAACCGTGCCGTCCTGAAGATACACCACTGCATCTGCCCCGTACATGTCGCTAAAGGCTATGACATAATCACCGGAAACATGATTGGCACTCACCTGAGGGTTTTCATATCCGTACGACCACAACTGTGCATCGGCTACAATTTCAGCATCAGAGGTGGGAGTGGCACTGGTATATCTTCGTTGATAGATAGAAGGATAAGTAGTGGTGTTGCCCAACCCATCCGGATAGGCGGTGTCCTCCCATACCACAACAAAGTCTTGATCTACTACTGTGGCTACATCTACTGTAGCAATGCTCGCACTCGAGTTATTGGCTACATCATTTACTTCTTGTATATCAAGGTCGGTAGTCCCTGTATTAATTTTAACAGCATCCACCCCTGTGGTATTGACCCATGCCACAACAGAAAAATCACCGGCCTCATCCATTGCCACCGATACCGGTTGGGTAGTATAGTCCAGACTCAACGTATGCAGTGCGGAGGGGTTATTGGCACCATCAAATTCCTGTTTGTAGATTCCTTCTTCGTCATTCCAGGCTACTACAAACTCCCCGTCGTTGTTTAAATCAATATCAAGGCTGTATATGGAATAATCACTGCTTACATAGATCAAAAACTCATCCCCATTCTTCTTACCATCGGCATGAAATCTTTGGCCGCGAATGGAATAATATGTGTATTCATTTGTGTACTCATTGGTCCAGGCCACAATGTAATCACCATCGTCGTTGCTGGAAACTGTGGCATTGTCTCGGGTACCACCGAACTCTGCGAAATAATTATTTTCAACAATCGGGTAGCCGGTGCTCTCACTTTCATATTTGGACAGGTAGACTGCCTGTCCGTCCTGATCAGTACCTTCACCAAGGTTGGCTGCCTCCTGATGGGACCAGGCTACTGCAAAATCACCCCGGGCGTTCATGGCTAAAGTCGGAACGGATAGGTTGTCTGTATTCCCTAAGCCCGATTCTGGATAAATCGTATTATAGAAACTGCCGTCGGCTCTATATCGTCGAAGGTAAACTTGCCGAGAATAACTGTCATAATCTGAACTTTCATTTACTGCTACGACAAAGCTGCCATTGTCGTCCATCGCCACTGAAGGCGTTTTCAGAAATGAGTTAAAAGATGATTCGACGTTAATTTGTGACCCAACGGGGCTCCCATCTGCAGAGAATTTTTGGGCATAGGTATAATAGTCGAAGTAGTATTGAGCCCAGGCAATGGCAAAATCTCCATCATCAGAAAGTGCAACATCGGCATGATCTAAATCGCCAGAGTACATCCCAAAACTACCTACCGCCTCCTGCGGTGCCCCTTGGCTCATTGCCTGTTCATCGAACTTCTGGTACATGATTTTTGTGCCATAATAGAAAGACTGGTAATCCTCCTCTACCCAAACAGCTATGCTATTTCCGTCGCTGTCCATATCCAGCGAAGGATATCGGGCATCAAACGAGTCAATGGAAGAAGCATTGAGTACCTGTATATTGGTTGATCCTCCTCTGCGCTTGTACGCGAGTTTGACAGCTTCATAACTGTAGGATGGATCATCGTCTCCATAGGTCACGAGTAGATCCCCGTCACTTTCCAGGGCTATATCGAGTTTTTGATTTGTCGTGGCATCATCAATGTCCTCCACCAAAAACTGCCCGTCACTGCTTTGATCCTGGCCATCAAAAATCTCTGCTTGTATGGACAGATCTCCATCGTTGCTTTGTTCCCAAACCACTGCGAAATGACCATCATTATTCATAGCGACTTCTACTTCTCGCACGTAGTTGGTTGGGAAAAAACCATTGGCCACAATGAACTCCCCTGAGTCGTCCCCATCCTGATCAATTTTTCTCCCTTTGATGCCATAGCCATCCACCCAAACGGTCACCACATCCCCTGCATCATTCATGGCGATCGATGGGTTTTGCTGATTGCCGGTCAGAGTTTCGTTGACCAGAAAGCGGTCATAGGTTCTGTTTTTTTCCGGCAGGTATTGCGCATCCGCATCCAAGGCCAGCGCAGAAAGACCCAAAGCTGCTGTCGCACCCGCAAGCCTTAATCGTGAGGTCAACACCGAAAGCTTTTGCTTTAGCTTCTCGAGCTTTTTGACCAGCTTGTATCGCTTGCGAGCAGTTAGCTCTCCTAAAGTTTTATGATTAACCCGTTTTTCAAAGCGAGTATGGAGTTTGCGGAATAGTCTGAGCGTTCTCTGGTATTCGAGGACGAGATAGTTTGTGGTTTTCATTTCCAACTGGATTAATTACAACAATCTAAGGTTAAATAGGTGTTGTAAACTTTTTTGGGTCTTTAAAGATAGAAAAAAAGAAAGGGCAAGTCAATGCCCTTTTTGTTTTCCTATTGTTATCAAGGCAGACATTTCATTAGTCCTTTTGGATCCTAAATGTATAGACCTGACCCTTGCTACTTATTCTCAACAAATAAATGCCTGTATCCAAACCATCCATGGACATGGTATACTCGTAGGACATCGTGTTCTTCTCAAACCGATCTCTCCTGACTACTCGTCCTTGTGTATCCACCAGAGCTACATCATGGGAGCCCAGGTTTTCGGTATTTATTCTGGCATTCAGACTTTGGGTCGCCGGGTTAGGATATACCTTCACCTCATTTGACCAATCATCAAGTCCCAGTACCGCCAAAACACTGAACTCAAATGTAGTAGAAACTGTGTGCGCCTCCACGGTGTTTTCTGTCGCCGTGACTTTGATTATATAGTTCCCCTCATCGACATTAATGGATGCCTCACCAGAGAACTCCAGGTTATCTGCATCAAAGTTGATAAATGCCGGTAAAGGAGAGTCATCCTCAAGGGATGCTGAATAGCTCAGTGCATCTTCCTCCTCATCTGAAAAAAGATTTGAAGGAATCGAGAATGAGAAGGGATCATAGCCTACCACCGCTTCATCCGGGATAACAGCATCTACGACAGGTTCGTCATTTATCTGTACGACCTCCAAAGGAAACTGTAGTGAAGTAGTGAGGCCCCCCTCATCGGTAGCGGTCACCTTGATAGTGACACTTTCATCACCATGCTCAGGCGTACCGGATAGCGCTTCGCTTCGGTACATCAGCCATGAAGGCAATGCACTGTCATCTGCGAGGGTCACCGATACATCCAGGTCAAAGACTGTGGTTTCTTCATCTTCAAATAATGATTTAGGAATAGAAACTGAAAACTCCTCGTCTTCTGTGGCTGCCTGATCAACGATGCTTCCTACAACTGTGGGTGCTTCGTTGATCTGATTTACCGTTAGTGTAAAGCTCGTTTCAAATGAACCACCATCTCCATCCTCTGCAACCACCAGTATGACGATGGTCTCGGCTCCATGTGGAGGTGTGCCGGAAAATGTCGATCCATCAAATGAAAGCCATGCAGGCAAATCCTCACCAAAGGTCAACATAACGTTGATCGTTAGTGATTCTGTTTCTTCGTCTTCGAACAAACCAACAGGGAGGGTAAATTCAAATGGCTGATCCTCGGTGGCTGTCTGATCACTAAGGCTACCAACAAGAACCGGAATATCATTGACCTGAGTGATCGATAAGCTGAATGTGTCGGAAGTAGACTCACCCCCTTCATCCGTGGCGGTCACACGTACTTCTATATCTCCATCACCATGATCAGGTGTACCGGAGAATGTAGTACCATCAAACATCAACCAGGCTGGTAATGGATTGCCATCGGCCAAGTCTGCAGTCAGTGTAAGTGTCACTGATTCTTCATCGACGAACGCATCGACAGGAACAGAATAAGAAAATGCCTCATCCTCTGTTGCAGCCTGGGGCTGAAGGCCTGCATTGATCTCTGGTGCGTCGTTGACTGGTGTAACAGTAATGCTAAACTCGTCAGATACAGTCAAACCTCCTTCGTCTGTGGCCGTGACCTTCACATCGACATCCCCGTCACCATGAGCGGCTGTCCCGCTGAAAGTAGTTCCGTCAAAACTCAGCCAGGAAGGAAGTGGACTGTCATCGCTTTGTGTGGCTGTTAGAATAAGGGTTGTTGTTTCTTCGTCGCTAAAAGTGCCTGCAGGAACAGAAAAACTGAATACCTCATCTTCTGTGGCAGACTGGTCGGACATAGGAGCTGATACTGTAGGCGTATCGTTTTCGCTGATTACACTTATGGTAAATTCGTCAAAGGTCGTCAAACCTCCTTCGTCCTCTGCAACCACAGAAATACTCACATCTCCATCGCCGTCTGCGGGTGTGCCTGTAAAAGTAGCACCATCAAAACTCAACCATGCCGGCAAGGTAGTTTCGTCAACCTCCACGGCTGTTATCGTCAGCTCTGAAGACTCTTCATCTCCGAAAGTATCAGCAGCCAGGGCGAAACTAAACGCTACATCTTCTGTGGCCACTTGATCCGGAATCAAATTGAGGACCGATGGGCTGTCGTTCGTAAGAGTAATGTTGACATTAAGAGTAAAGCCAGTGGCGCCACCTTCGGAACTGTCACGAATGTCAAAAGTAAACCCATCACTAGTTCCTCCTTCGGTTCCGTCATGCACGTATGTGACCAGGTTGTTGTCAATATCTGCCTGTGTGAACACATCGTCTGTACCTACGGCCACACCATCCAGTCGTATTTCGCCAAGAGTAGGCAAATCATCCACTGTATTCACCACGTAGATGATGTCCGCCGGATCATGATCCGGGTCTGTTGCTTCGAGGGTGGCAGAGGTGATGGTGACTGTTTCTCCTTCGTTCACTGCCAAATCGACATTTGTTGAAAGCTCCGGATCGTCATTGACCGGGGATACTGTAATGTCGAATGTCTGAGTGGTGCTGGTAAAATCAAGATCTCCAAACGTAAACTCAAATGAGTCTGAGGTTTCTTCATCACCGTTGTGCCTGTATTCAATATCTGCAGAAGAATGAACGTCTGAAGCAAAGAAAGAATCTCCAATACCCAGCTGCACCTCTGCACCGCTTACATTCCAAAGGGTACCATGAGCGGGCAACGAAACAATTTCAAATTCCAATTCAGAATCCGGATTGTCAGGATCATCGACATATAGAGCTTCATAAAAGGACTGTGTCCCCCCTTCGCTAATATCCATTCCATTGTTGGCATCTAGTTCAGGAATGTCGTTGATCGGGTTGACGACCAAGTCCATCGTGAACGTTTCAGAATCAAAAGTGCCATTGCTCAGTACATAGTCAAATGTATCGGCCGTGGTTTCACTTCCGTCGTGAACATAGGTTAATATTTCAAAATCGGCTGCTGATAGTGAAGCCAAAGGTGCCACGGTGCCTCCGCTTACCTGGAGCTCGCCATTTACAGGATAGGAAGTCAAATCAAAAGTGACCGGTTCGAGGCTTGAGTTGTTTACCACATACGTGTCATTAAAGCCAACTACTCCGGAAGTTCCCTCATCAATAGCAAGTGGGCTTTGTAGAATATCCATTGCCGGCTTGAATGAATAGAAGAGTTTTTTGGCTATCGCATTACTGCTTCCGTCCAGCAGATATGCTGTCCATGAGGAAGCAAAAACACCCGTACCTAACGTTGTTACGGTTGGATACGAACTATCAATATCTATATCATTGAGTTTAAGCTCACCCCCAACTTTTTCAAAGTTGGAATCAATCCTTTGTGTGTATACATTGGTGCCGTTAGCATTTCTCTGATAAACTACGACAAAGTCTCCATTGTCGGCTTTGGTCACACCTGGACGATCACCCATAGCTACACAAATAGCCGGATCAACACTCGCTTCACCCGGGGTAAATCGGCTCATCAACACTTGATCGTCACCGTAGATATAATGAGCTATAATAAAATCTCCCGTGGCATCATCGGTTGTTACACTTAAAGGGTCATTAACTCCCCCATCACCCGTTGACGAATTTCCCAACAGTACACTCCCGGAAAAATCCTCGACAAAACCTGAATCAAATGACTTCACCCGAAGGGATTCATCATTATAATAATACTGCCCATCTGTGTGAAAAGCTATTGCAAAATTCCCATCGTCATTTTGTTCAATAACCATTTGTCGGATTTCTTCTCCATCCAATGGCTCAGTCGTAAATAAGAATGTATTGCCATCTAATGGACTTCCATCCACGTCATCAAATCTTCTGTAATAAACATTTGAGCCTTCGTCATAGTAACCGAAATAATAGAACTCTGACCAGATAACGACAAAGTCTCCACTGTTATCAACTGCAATGTCATATGCTTGAAGGTTTTCAGTAATTGTGGTTGCTGAAATATCAAAATCATCGGCTATTAGGCCACCATCCTTTCGCATGACCTGACCTGCCAACCGATCATAATCTCCGCCTCCAACATCCCAGACAACCATAATATCTCCATCATCATTCATCGCCACATGCGGCTCTGAAACATTCGTTTCTAACGGATCACTCACCACAATCTCATTTCCAAACTCAGATCCGTCTGAGTTGTACACCTGGGCCCTAATGGAAAGGTCTCCGTAGGCTCCACTTCGCCACACGATGACAAAGTCACCGTCAGCATTGGCTGCTATATCCGAATTTGCCTGACTATTTACTGTTTCCGTGTTGACAAGCGATTCATAGGACTGCTCAAATTCGAATTCCGGCGGATCAGCTATCACAGAATATATTGATTCTGTAGAGGCGTTTCCTGTTACTATTGCTTTTCCATTTCCAATTGCAATTCCAGAAGGGACGTAAATGTCATCAAAGGCCATGATCTCAGGCAAGATCTCCGCTCCCTGTATATCAAATTTGCCAATCATGGTGCCATAGTTGCTACGCCCGGGGCCTTGTCCTTCCCAGCCAACCACAAAATCACCACGACTATTCATGTCCAATTGAATAGGATTGTCCAAATCATAATAATCTGCCGCGTCGGGATGAAAGGCAGACAATATTTCATCGCCTGATTGATTGAAGCCCACCACCTCGGGTCCATATTTATCGCTATAGGCAATCACAAAATCACCAGATTCGTGACTTGCCGCTACTTGTGGATATTCGTATCCGTAGACGCCGTTGGCTTCATCCGCAGCCCTTACCTGGCCTGCGTCCAATGGCGTTGCAGCCTGGTATCGGCGATAGTATATGGATGGGTAACTAGAGCTACCCAATCCATCCGGGTAGGCATCGTCTTCCCACACCAAAGTAAAGGTCTGATCAATACCAATGGCTACGTCCGGATTCCCAGCATAGTAGGTGTATTCATTGGCCTGTAGCTGTTCAACATTTGAATTAGTAACATTGAATTTAATTCGATAGCCAGCACTATAGTAAGACCAGGCCACTACTGAGAAATCCCCTGTCTCATCCAGTGAAATAGATACCGAGTTATTGCTCAGATCTCCACTCAGGATATAAGGGCTGGCACTTTCTGGGTTGTCGGCTGCATCATAGACCTTCTTGTAGATTCCTTCTTCGTCATTCCATGCAATAGCAAATTCCCCCTCACTGTTTAGGTCAATATCAATGCTGTAGATTTGGTTGAGTGTAGAGTGAATGTTGATTTGACCTCCATTTCTTTTTCCATCCGCAGTATATCGCTGTACGGTTACATAGTAAGTACTTGCGTATTGGTGTGCCCATGCGAGCACATAATCCCCATCATCATTGCTGCTGACATGAGAATCCACAATTCCTTGTGACGCATTAGCAAAAGTCCTTTCTGATGTTACATAATGGCCCGGGTTTTCTGATTGAAATACCGTCATGTAAGAGGCATGACCACTTTGATCTAAGCCTGTGCTATAGTTGGCATTGTGATTGTCAGACCAAACTACCACAAAATCACCCTTGCCGTTCATGTCGGCTACAGCGACCGATGCCTGAAATGTCGTAGACGAAGCATCCAATGATTGGAGCTCATCCACGTAATCACCATGTTTATTAAAACGCTGCGTAAATATGGAGTAAATCCCCCCGCCATGCTCTCGGTGCGTAACACCAAAACTGCCATTGTCATCGATGGCTACCTGAGGAAAACCCTCCAATACGACAGTGTAGTTATGTATTTGGAGTTCGCTTCCAACTGTCGCTCCCGAAGCATTAAATTTTTGGGCTTCAGCATTGTCATAGTCATCATTGAACCAGGCTATAACAAAATCACCAGAATCATTTAGGTCAACATCAGGGTTCTTATATGTATTAAAATAGTCTCCGTTTTTTACCACTACAGCAGACCCATCACCAGAAACGTCTCCCGCTATAAATTTTTGATAGGCGATGCTCTCATAATAGCCACCATAGTATGGACTATAGGATTGATCCGCCCATGCCACAATTGTATTCCCATCACTATCCATAGAAATCGAAGGAGAACCAGCACTCCTTGTAGGATCGAGGTTTAATACCTGATTTTGAATGGAGCCACCGCTTTCCACAAAAGTCAAGTTGACGGTAGATTCTCCGTAGACATCATCAATGTCGACGTAAGTCACCATGGCATCACCGTCTTCTTCCAGGGCAACGCCCAATTTTTGGTTGGAAGTCTCGTCATTGATATCGGCTACTTCGATTGTTCCTTCTCCCAGTACGGTCTCTCCATCAAACCTTTCCATTTGAATGGTAACATTGGTGCCTACGTCAAAGACATATTGGTTTTGCTCCCAAACCACAACAAAATCTCCGGACTCGTCGATGTCCACCTGGGGACTGCGTGCATAGAAGCCTTCATCTCCTCCTGCAACTACATCAAAATACGTTTCTGTGCCGTCACTGCTGATTTTTTTGCCACGCACATCATAAGCGTTGTCTCTCCACACACTCACAATATCCCCATTGTCATTCATCGCGACCGAAGGGTTCCTTTGACTATCAGCATAGTTGTCATTGAGAAGGTGCCGGTCGTACGTCTTCGTCTTGGTAGGCAAAGCCTGGCCTTCGGCATCAAAGGTCAGTCCGGCTAGTCCCATTGCCCCGGCTAGTCCGGCCAGTTTTATTCGAGAGACCAGTGTAGAAAGTTTGTCCTTAAGCTTTTGGAGTTTTTTGGATAGCCTATATCGCTTGCGAGCGGTGAGCTCACCGATGGTATGATTGGCTATTCTCTTTTCAAATCGAGAATGGAGTTTTCTAAAAAGGCGTAGCGTCCTCTGATACTCCAGCTGGAGGTAATTCGTGGTTTTCATTCCTTCGCTGTTAAGAATGGGGAGATAAAAAATTACTGCTGGTCAATCAAGGTCAATAACAAATGTAGGAAATCTCCACTTAAAAATATTGCCAAAATGCTTCCGAATTAGGCTTGTTCACCTATTGTTAACCTTGTCGGTACCAGGTTTATGCGTGATTAGTGGATAAAACGTCCAAAATGAAGTTCTCCAGCTCATTAACCGCCTCTTGATCTTCAAACAACCTGTGCTTGTGGGTTTTGATTTTTTCAACCATTTGGTTTCTGAATTTTTGGTCTTGTGCGATCCTGACGGCCAGGTCAATGTATGCCTGATCTGAGTCAGCCACCAGATGCATAAAACCCAATTGAGCATAAGCCGCAGCTGTATATCTGCTCCTGTGATAATCTCCCGGTAAGGTCACCACGGGAGTACCGACCTCAAATGCGTCATAGTTGGTGTTGGCTCCTCCCGTGTAGTGCACCGTGTCGAGTACAACACTGGACAGCTGCAGCAAATTGAAATAATCGTCATTTTCCAGGCGGGGTAATACTTTGACTCTTTCAAAATGTGAGCCGAGGTTTTTCTCCATACGTCGCGTTAGCTGGTCGGTGATTGTAGCGTATTTATCCCCTGTCAGGACTATGGTTCCGTCCGGATCTTTTTCAAGAATTCCTCTGAGCAGGGCATCAAAATCCGGATGTATTTTTTTTACATTTTGCACACAGCAGTAGAGGTTACTGTTTTCCGGCAGCCCAAGATCCGATTTTGATTGGGTCATCGCCGGCGGCTTCGGTGGATAATAGTAAACTGGTAATTTTTTAAACAGAATAAGTTTTTCACTGTAGTGATCCTTATTTGGCTCCGTGTCAAGACCTTCGCTAGAAATAAAGAAATCAACGTTCGGGTTTCCGGAGGTCACGGGCCAGCCCCAGCTGGTCGCCTGGAATCGGGCAGGCTTGAAATACGGCAAAAAGTAATTGTAGGCATCGGTGCCTATTTCCCAATAGTGGAGAAAATCAATATTTTCTGATACCAACAGTTTCACACTATCGCCTAGAGATTTCGGTAGTTTGATGAATCGTACCTCTGGGCTGGTGATTGCCGGCCGGATGATTTTCTCTCCGTTAGGAAAACTACAGGCCACGGATACTCGAAACTTTTCTGTAGAAATCTGATTGAGAATTCCCGCCATGCATTTCACAAACACTCCCTCGTGCCCATTCGTCACAAGGAAGACCACATGTGGCTTTTCATTTTTGAACTCGGAGAGTTTCAATTTTGGAATGCCCTTGAACAAATCTGCATAAGCCGATTTGATGGGTCGGTCATCACGACCTTGATAGATCAGCGCAGAAGGCGGGTGTATATCGAGCTTGACAAGCTGCTCCACGTCAATCTTAAAATTCCGGCCTTTTATTTTTAGAAGCTCATCGGTCACTTTTTTCCGATAGGCATCAATCTCTTCATTCGAACTGTATACAGTCTTACCCACCAGTTCAGCCGTCCAGTGAATCAAGGGGTCATTTCCTCTGACCGCAGCCAATAGTTTAAAGTATTTTTTGGATTCGTCGACCCGGCCAATTTTGTCGTGGATCAGGGCGAGGTTTCTCAGTGAGTCTTCATAGTCAGGCGCTATAGCAAGGGCCGCTTGGTAGCTGACAATGGCTTCGTCCATTTCATCAAGCTCCTGATGACAGACACCCAGATTGTTGTAAGCCATATGTGATTTTGGGTTGAGCGAAACAGCCTTCTTTAGTTGTACGATGGCGCTCCTGAAGCGACCCGTCTGGGTCTTCAGCGTGCCAAGTTGAAAATACGCTGGTTCAAAATCCGGCTTTTGTTCGATCACTTCATTGAAGAGCTGTTCGGCCGGATCGTATTGCTGCAATTTCTTCAAAACACTTGCCAGCTTTTGCTTGCCCAGGTAAAACGCCGGATCTGCTTTCAATGCGGCCTGCAAATGGAAAAGGGCCTTTTCGTCCTGGCCTAGTCGCTGAAGGGCTTCGGCTATATTGTTTCTATAGAGTGGATTATTCGGGCTAAGAGAAATGGCCCTTTCGAATAAGCCAATGGCGGATACATATTGCTTTTGACTAGAGTCAATAAGTGCCAACATGTGAAAAGGGTCGGCCTGGCTTGGGAAAGTTTGAGTGAGTTGGTGATACAACGACCGGGCCTGATCTAGCTGCCCGGATTTGTGGGCCTGCTGGGCCAAAAGATATTTTTCGCTGTAATCCGAAGGAGGGTGCATTACTTCTGCTCTCCTTCTTCCTGCGGTATTGCCCAAAAACCTTGATTGGGTAGGGACAGTCCATTTCTGTGATCGTCGGTATTCACCCCCAGAATGCCCGGCTTTTCAAAACCATGGATCACCTGAATGTCGTAGATTTCCTCCAGGCTGGATTCATACTTGATGTGACCGACAATATTTCCTGTATTGGCATCCACTATAACCACACCCGGAAAAACGGATTCCTTGGCAATAGGCAGATCCGAAAAGGTTTTACTCGTTTTGCGCATTTTGGACAACCCGATAAACAGGAGGTTTCCATAACGGCACATGCCTCGAACAAACCCGGGGATTTTCGTTACCACATCGTATTTCCCCGTTTGCGGGTCGACGTTGATAAGTTCGCCAGTGGCCGACAGCAGCACAAACAACTTGTTGCCCTCCAATCTCGGCGAGTGAGGCATGGCGAGTCCCTTTGTGATGATCTCACCGGAAGGCACATGCATAAGGATGCCTCCTTTTACTTTGTCCGAACGCCAGCCGGTTTCTGTATCCGTTGCACCCAGCGCTGTTACATATTCAGGGTTGCCGTCTTTCATGGTCATGCCGTTGAGGTGGCACCGATCCTCGGGTACCAGATCAGTGATAAACTTCGGCTTCCATTTCGGAACGAAGCTAAAATCGTCATTGATCAATGACAGACATGAAAAGCGAGTGTTGACTGCCCATAGGCCTTCATGGCCCCATTGCATATCATGAATATCTACCTCTCCCGAGAAATAAGTTGCTCGGGGCATAAACATCACATCGTAGGTGTCGGGTTTTTTGGGGTAGCCCTTGGCCAGGGAAGTGGTGCCACGAAGCACCACAATTTCTTCTTTGGTCGCCACAGCCATTTTACCTTGGTGGTATGCCATACCCATGGCTTTTTTGAAATCCCGGGGCAGCTGGATCAACCCGTTCGGTCCATTTGCATTGATGAAGATCACCTTACCGGCCTGGTAAGTAGTGATCACAATGGTGAGTTTATTCTGCGCGAGGATTTGCGGTACGTTGGGGGTATACGTGCTGTAAAAAGGTGGCAGTTCTTGTTGGCTCATCGGTCTCGCGTTTTTTTAAGGTAGTTTTTCTGTGTGCCGGACTTTTGCCGATCCGTTCAAAACGATTTTTCCGTTTTCAGCATCGAATATTTTGGTACTGATAGAAGCAGTGTGTCTTCCTTCGACGGTTTCCGTTATCTCGCATTTCACCTCGTATTCCTTGCCCGGGTAGATCGGTCGTTTGAATTCCAAATTTTGCGAAAGATAGAGCGTGCCCTCTCCCGGAAACTCCGTACCTAGAATTTTAGAAATAATAGAAGCGGAAAACATTCCATGCACAATTGGGGATTTGAATGGAGTGCCTGCGGCATACTCTGCATCCAGATGCAGGGGGTTCGTATCCCCGCTCACTTTGGCAAAAGCCGCCACTTCCTCCTGAGTGATGGAGAAGGTAGTCGAATAAGTATCACCTAATTTTAGCATAAGCCAAATCTAAGAATTGGGTAAAGTTTCAGGAAGGGAATCGAGTTTTATTTGAACAGCGTCATAGTGATCGTCTCGTTCTCCGTCCTGATCCCAATCCAGATAAGCTTTGAATCGAACTCGGTTGTTTTTTATTTCAAAATGGTAGGTAGATTCTCCTTGTTCGTTTAGCATGACGAGCGAATCGTTTCTGATCCACCAATTACCCAGATCCGTGTAGAAATTTTGCCCTTCAAGGGTAAAATACTGAGAGCTGTAGGTACTGTCGGCGTTGAAGGTTGTGATTATGGGTTTGATTTTTAGCACCTCTTCCCATTCTCCTTCCTCGGCTTTGAGTATTGAGTCCTGCTGTTCGAACCGTTTCATGGTTACCAGCAGGGAGACGTTCGTCCAGGTACCGGTGATGTCCCGAGGGTTCATTTCATAGGTTGTTTCTTCCTTTTTTTCAGTTGCGCACGAAAGGATAAGGAATACCAGGAGAAAAGGCAGAATATGTTTCATTCCCTAAAAATAGAAACGGATCCCGAAAAACACGGGATCCGATCGTCATTTGTTGGATTAATACACCTAAACCGATAGGGTATCGAAATGGTTCCTTAGTTGAGAAATTCGTAAATGCCTGCCACACCCTGGCCTCCACCCACACAGGCTGTGACCATACCGTACTTTTGTTTTCTCCTTCTCATTTCGTTGATGAGCTGTACGGAAAGCTTGGCTCCGGTACAACCCAGCGGATGACCTAGTGCCACCGCTCCGCCATTTACATTTACTATTTCCTTATTCAGCTTGCCCTCCTGGATCACTGCGAGTGCCTGGGTTGCAAATGCTTCATTCAATTCAATTTGCTCAATCTGATCGAGTTTCATTCCTGCCTGCCCCAATGCCTTGGGAATGGCGGCCACAGGTCCAATGCCCATGATTCTTGGATTCACTCCAGCTGCAGCGTAGGTCACTAATCGCGCTATTGGCTCAAGTCTGAGCTCTTTCATCATTTTTTCTGACATGACCAGTACAAAAGCTGCTCCATCTGAGGTCTGTGAAGAATTGCCTGCTGTGACCATACCTCCTTGCTTAAATGCCGGTCTTAAGTTTGCTAATACTTCAGAGGTCGTACCTACTCTTGGGCCTTCATCTGTGTCCACTACAAATTCTCGTTCTTCTTTTTTTCCTTCAGAATTAACGAACGTCTCATGCACAGTGATCGGTACTATTTCGTCTTTGAATTTGCCAGACTCGATGGCGGCGATGGCTTTTTCATGTGAGCTGACAGAATAGGCATCCGCCATCTCGCGGGTGATATTAAAATCCGTGGCAATTTCCTCAGCAGTGATACCCATAGACAAATAGTACTCAGGGTTCTTCTCAGCGATCTTCCAGTTCAAGGCGGTTTTGTATCCGAGCATCGGCACCAGCGACATGGATTCTGTGCCTCCGGCAATAATGCAATCTGCCATTCCTGCTTTGATTTTTGCTGTAGCCATTGCGATCGTCTCCAGGCCCGAACCACAGTAGCGATTCACGGTCACTCCCGGAACTTCCATAGGCAGAGAAAGTAGCGAGATCATCCTACCCATTTGCATTCCCTGCTCCGCCTCCGGGATTGCGTTTCCTACGATCAGATCATCAACCCGTGTTGGATCCAATTCTGGAACCTGTGCCACAAGATGCTTGATCACATCCGCCGCCAGGTCATCCGGCCGGGTAAACCGAAAGCCTCCTTTTTTGGATTTGCCTACGGCTGTTCGATATCCTTTTACAATGTACGCTTCCATATCATCTAATTTCTAAGAGGTTTTCCTTTGAATAATATGCTCTGAATTCTCTCCAGGGTTTTGGGTTCTGCAGTCAGACTCAAGAATGCTTCGCGCTCTAAATCCAGCAAATATTGCTCTGAAACCAAAGCAGATGAAGTCAAGTCTCCACCACCCATTACATAGGCCAATTTCCTGGCGATCTTGGCGTCGTGCTCAGAAATATATTTTCCGTAGAGCATGCCTGCAATTCCTGCTTCAAACATCGCCATAGCCGTTCGGCCCAGGACTTTAATGTCTTTCCGCTCTGTCGGTCGGGTATATCCGGCCTCAGCCAATTCTATAGCACGAGCCTTGGCATCCGCCAATAATCTTGCTCGGTTCAATGTCACCCGATCCTGTTTTCTCACGATATTCATTTCTCGTGCTTCTTCTGCTGAGGTAGCCACTTTTGCCGTAGCTATATTCATAAAATACTTTTGGAGCGTATTTAGTTCCGGGTCTCCTTCTTCATACTCATCGGATGCCCTGAGTACTAGCTCCTTGGTTCCCCCTCCACCGGGTATCACACCGACACCAAATTCAACGAGTCCGATATAAGTTTCGGCATGGGCCTGGATCGCATCACAGTGAAGTGAAAGTTCACATCCACCACCCAGTGCCAGACCGGAGGTAGCCGCCACTACAGGTATATCCGAAAATCGGGCTCGGGTCATGGTATTTTGAAACTGTCGAATCATGAGATCAATTTCGTCGTACTCCTGATCCACTGCGTACATAAAAAGCATCGCCAAATTGGCACCAGCCGAAAACTGCTGGGATTCATTTCCAACCACTACACCCCGAAAGTCTTCTTCGGCTTTGCTGATGGCAGTGTTGAGCCCTTCGATCACTTCGGCGCTGATGGAATTCATTTTCGTATGAAACTCGACATTCAATATGCCGTCGCCAATGTCATAAACCGTGGATCCCGGGTTTTGAAAAACAATGTTGTTTTCCGTGAAGGCATCCAGCAATATGAATCCTTCTGTACCCGGAATTACCTTATAGGATTTTGAAGGAATGTCGTAATAGAGTTTTTGGCCATTTTCAAATTTATAGAAAGACGTATGACCCGCTTCGAGCATTTCATCCACCCAAGCTGCAGGCTTGAGACCCGCAGCTTTCATTTTTTCGGTCACCTCTTTTACTCCGAGCGTATCCCATGTTTCAAACGGACCAATTTCCCAGGCGAATCCTGCTGCGACCGCCTGATCGATTCGATAGAGTTCATCAGCGATTTCGGGAATGCGGTTCGAGCAATATTTGAACATATCGTAAAACGTAGCCCGATAAAACTCGCCTGCCCTATCGTCGTAGTTGACTAAAATTTTTAAGCGCTCTTTCAGGTTTTCATTGTCCTTGGCTTCTCCTACCGCATCAAAAAGGGTTTTTGATTTTGGGCCGTATTCGTACGTTTTGAGATCCAGCTCGAGAATGAGCCGTTTGCCATTTTCGTCTGTTGTTTTTTTATAATACCCCTGTTTTGTCTTGTCGCCCCACCATTTTCTGTCATAGAGCTCCTGGACAATTCTGGGCAATTTGAAGGCATCACGTGATTCGTCTTTTGGTAATCCTTCATAAAGATTGGTGGCTACTTTCACAGAGGTGTCCAGTCCTACTACGTCCATCGTACGGAAAGTCGCGGACTTGGCACGACCAACAATTGGCCCTGTAAGCTTGTCCACCTCTCCTACGGTCAGGCCCATTTTTTCAATGGTGTGCATAGCCGACATGATCGCATAGATTCCTATCCTATTGGCGATAAAGGCCGGGGTATCTTTGCACAAAACCGTCTCCTTACCGAGAAACAAATCTCCGTAGGACATGAGAAATTCTACAATCGCCGGATCTGTGTCTTTCGTGGGTATGATTTCAAGCAATCGCAGATATCGGGGCGGATTAAAGAAATGTGTTCCACAGAAGTGCTTTTTAAAATCTTCGCTTCGTCCATCTGTCATCAAATGGATCGGAATGCCAGAGGTGTTGGAGGTAATTAGCGTTCCAGCCTTTCTGTATTTTTCTACTTGTTCAAAAACCTGTTTTTTGATTTCCAGGTTTTCCACTACCACTTCTATGGTCCAGTCACACTCCGAAATAGATGACATATCATCCTCGAAATTTCCAAGGGTAATTAGTGAAGCCTTGGATGGATGATACAAAGCTGCGGGTTTAGCCTTGAGTGTATTTTGAAAGGCATCCGAAACAATGCGGTTTCTGACTGGTTTATCCTCCAGTGACAGACCGGCTTTTTTCTCTGAGTCACTTAGTTCTTTAGGTACAATGTCCAATAGGAGGACTTTCACCCCGATGTTGGCAAAGTGGCAGGCGATACGAGAGCCCATGATACCAGAACCCAGTATGGCCACCTTTCTGATGGATCTATTCATTGTCTATGAGAATAATGTTTGAGTCTACGTTTTTATTTTCTTCGATGACACTGTCGATCGCAGCCATTACATCAAAGAAACCTTGCAGTTTTTCGTCGGAAATTTTCTCTCTTACTTTTTCATTAAAATAGATGACGGCTTTCTTAGACAAATCCCGTTTTCTTTTTCCTTCTTCTGTGAGAAATATCCTTACCGAGCGCTTGTCTGCTACATCTTGCTCACGAAAGATCAGTCCGTTTTCCTCCAGGCTTTTTAGCATCCGGGTGAGACTCCTGGCCTCCATACCCAATAGCGGAGCAATTTTGGTGGCCGGCGTTCCCTCGTCCGAATTGATGTTGAGCAAGACAAATCCCGTAGAAGCCGTGATGCCATTGTTTACTCCACCTTGATTGTACATTCTTGAAATTGCATGCCAGGCAACCTTGACATGGTAGTCTACCGTTTCTTCCTTTTTCATATCTACACTTCCCCTTTTCCAAATATATGAAATAATATTATGCATGCATAACATATTTCTTTCGGGGCAAGATCAGATATCAAAAAATATTGTCTCCTCTAAGCTTACGGTATTTTTTCCTGGCCTCAGACACGTAGATACTTCCCGGATATGTGGTAAGAAACGCGCGGTAAATTTCCATGGCCTTTCCTGAATCAAAAAGGTACTCTTCGTAAAGTTGCGCCATTTTAAACATTGCATCATCACCAAGTATGTCTTGTGAGTAGGACTCATGAATAACTTGCAGATGAAGAAGTGCTTTTTCGAAATTGCCGAGTTCAATATTGATGTTTGCAATCCTCCAGTGTATTTCATCGACCAGGCTGTGTGCCGGATATTTTTCTAGCATTGCCAGGTATTGCTTTTCAGCGAGTTGCTTTTTGTTTTGAAACTCTATCAACTCGATAGATGCGAATTCTTTCATGGTAAAATCCGAGGTATCCAAAACAGTATTGTCCTCAATAAGCAAGCTCAAGGCTATCGCGTCGTTCGAGATTTCGCGAGTAGTCGCAACTTTTAAAATATCCAGATGGCTTTTAGCCAAACTGAAGTTTCCTACATAGTAGTTGAGCTGAGCATTTTTGAGTTTTGCTTTGTAACCAATCTTAGTCGATTTGTTCTCCTTTTCGACTTGTGAATAAAGTAAGGTAGCCTCCCATGGCTCGTCTATGAGTAAGTAGATATCACCAAGATCCAGCTTAGACTCAGAGCGGATGGATTTTGGTATTCGTGGTGTCTGAATTATTTCCTGCAATATCCGGATCGCAGAATCATTCTCGTGGAGATAAAATGCATGCAAAAGAGCCTTGCTTCGATAGGCCTCTATCGTCGATGCATTTTTGCCAAGATCTCCCAGTAGGTTTTGGTATTCGTAGGTCAATTTTCTGATCCCTGCTGTATCCACAGGAAAAACTTCTTTGATACTATTCTCGCGCGCTTGAATGATGAAACGTCTGGCTCTTATATAATCCGATCCGTCAGGGTAATTTTCCACAACATATTCGAAGTGACGAATGGCATCACTGTAGGCTGCGTTTTCTAGAGCTATTCTACCATTGGTCATCAACCTTGATCCTTCTTCCTGAAATCTTTTGTCCAAAGCCCTAGCCTGGATAAAGGCCCCGTTGAAATCTTTTTGCTGGATGTGCACCCAAACCAGCAGATCACCATACATGGGTTGATTCGGGTTTTTTTGAATGTTTTCGAGAAGTACCGTTTTGAAATTTTCAATGTCCTCATCTTTTTGCAAGAGATTCTGAAGGATGTTTTTCACATAGGACAAATTGTTTTTGCGCTGGCCAGCAAAATTTAGATACTCATCTATCATCTCAGGTTGGTTACCTAATATCCTGTGGGCATTGGCTATTTCTAAGGCATAAGTTGTTTTGCTTTTGTTGTTTTTGCGTCCGGCTAGGTACACATCGAGTGCATATTGTGTGAGTTGCTTGCTGATTAAGTATTGAGCGGACGTCCGTATCAAAAAGTCATTGCCTTTGATGTCCCCAATCATTTTCCTAAATACCGCTTCCGCCTTATCCTCCTGACCCATCGCTCGATATAGCAATCCCTGATCGATTTGATAGTAGATGTTTTGTGGGTAAACTTTTAGTGCTTTCTTGATGTACTTTTCAGCCTCATCAAAGTCATTGAGTGAGAGCAGCACGTTGAAATAGTTGTTGTGGATCGCCGGAATGTTTTTGGAATTCTTTGACAGGATGCTGTATAGATCTTTTGCTTTTTCAAAATCACCATTTACATAATACTCATTGGCGAGCTGGATGTCCCGGTCACTTTGTGCTACTATTATATTGGGTATCCATAAAAACAAAATCAAAAGCCTTGTCCACATATCTTCTCTTCCCTATTAAAAAATATAGATTAATATAAAACTATTATTATTTATTACCACTGTGAATATGTGGATAAAGAAAATCTTATACGCAAAGGTTGATTTATAGTGGCTAACTTTTCATTACTGTACATTTTATTCACACCAATTGATATTTGAATATCAGGACTTTATAGAGTTATAGACATACAATATGGAGGAGTGGAAAAGTATAATCTCTGAGATTGTGAATAGATAAAATGTGGATGAATGAGTACTTATTACACGAAGTAATTTGTGGAATGTGAATATTGAAAAGTAGAGTGTAGAACGATGATTTTTTTAACCTCATATTGGCAGGTTATACCATAGATATCCACAAGGTATCAAAACTGAATATTGACGTTTTCAAGCTGCCAATTGGCACGAACGTCGAACTCTTCTTCGTAGAAATAGATAGATTCTGGCTCTTCATTGACCAAAATATTGCCATAGCTCCATTTGCCGTCGTTGTTGGTGTCGATGAGTACTCGTAATGTGTATTTTCCCGGAGCTACGTTGACGAAATTGAATGTGCTACCGTCTTTTTGAGATTTAACAACAGAGTAGGATGGAGTAACGAGCTGGATAATATAGCTGGTGTAGGAGGTGTTGATGTTACCACTGACCGTTCCTGTGTTGGATGGATCCACAAATGAATAGCCGATACTGATCATTTTGGAAGAATCGTTTTCAACACTGATAAGTGAATTCTTGGCTAGATATATTTTGAACTTGTTGGTATCGATTCTATTTAGATACTGTCTGGCGGCTATGTAGAGTGAGTCTTTAATGGTAGTGTCAGAATAATTAGTCAACAGGCTATCAACGTGTTTTTTGAAAAACTTTGAATCGAGATCGGTTTCGTACGTAAGAACTGTTCTGCGCTCATTCCAATAATATAGACTGTCAGGAATTTTCTGATTGATCAAAGTATCATATTGGATCATGAAACTATCCAGGTCGTAATGGGTTATGGGTTTATTGACAAACAGATTTAGTTTTAGTTTGTCTTCTAGTTTAACGGACCTGGGTGTGACTTTCTGTTCGAATGCAAAGGGTTTTCTTTTGCTCTCTCTGAATTGGACGAACGCTGTATCTACTGATTCATTTCCGATACTATCCATGCTATGTACTCTGAAGCCAATGCTGTCATTCTGATACTGATAGGCAGAGTCGTAGTAAAATCTGATGAGCGTATTTTCTGCAAACAGATTGTTTTTTGGGATGGGTAGTTTACTCGGATTGTGATATTCTTCTAGTCGATATTCTTTGATGTATTTGTTGTAGGCCAAGTCATAATAGATGCCTGTTGTTTTGCCACGGCTAAACTCCAGGGGTGATACATCCAGGAGCAATGTACGGATTACGATATTTTCCTGATTTTGATTGAGATCTACGGATTTGGATAGTAAGCCATGAGCTTCGTCTTTTGGATCACAAACCATGTTGTTATTTTGATCATCAAATGCGTAGACCCTGTAGAATCCATTCTTAATATTCTCAATGAAGAAGTTTCCTTCCTTATCTGTTTTAGCGAAGTAACGTGGCTTACCAGTGAGAATGTTCAGCGTATCATCTTCTGCATAAAGTGCAACGATGTATTTTTCATTTTCCTTGTTGGTATAGAGATCTAATACTTGGCCACTGATAGATATGGAGTCAATGATACTTCCGGTAGAGAAAGCAAGGGTCAAGTTTTCTACAGGGTTCTTTTCTGTAACATCGGTGATGCCTTCACCAAAATTGAGCGTGTAGGTTGTGGCACTGTCAAAGGGATTTTCAAACTTGAGGATCACATCATATTTTTTGAATTTGATATCGTATGGATTCTCTATGATTGGTGTGATGATCAGGTTTTGTTTGAGTTTATCTGTGTTGATTCTTTCGTCAAATGAAAGCTTAAATTCCTGACCGGTATAGTTGATTGATTTGTGTGTTGGGTAGCTGTTTAGTAAGGTGGGTGGTATGGTGTCTTTAGGTCCTCCTGTGGGCGAGCCTTGATTGGCGCATGAGTAAGCGAGAGCTATGGCGATGATTAATAATGTCGAGATAAAGAAGGACTTCATGCTTTACGAAATATATAGGTAAGACTAGAATAATTGTTTTCATGTTTTTTGGCCCATCTGTTTGATAACCAACCGATTATCAATGAAATGAAGTAATTGGTTTTACCCTTTTTGTACCTTTCACTGAGCATACTTACATAGTATGAATCGAATTTCATGGGTACGATTTTCTCCAATTGAAAACCATGAAAACTCATTAAGTCTTTGATAGTCAATTGATTGAAGTGAAAAAGATGTCGAGGAACATCGTAGGCCGCCCAGTATTGTTTATAGTATTTTCGGTCATAGGATGCGTGGTTGGGTACAGCGATTACCAGTTTACCCTTTTTGGAAAGAATGCTTTTCAACTGATTGAGAAGGGTAGGAATATCATGTACGTGTTCTAGTACATGCCATAGTGTAATGACAGAATATTTTTTGTGATCGTAAGGGTTTAAATCAGCACTAATCTCAAGGTTGTATTCGTCAATAGCTTTTTGTCTGGCATTTGGATTGGGTTCGATACCTTGGGTTTTCCAGCCTCTTTCATCAAGGTAGTGCAACCATTCGCCTGTCCCACATCCATAGTCAAGTATTTTCTTTTTGTCCGTGAGACTATCGATCAATTGATATTTTTTCTTGAGCGTGTATTTCCTTACTTGTTTGTAAATGGAGTTGATAATTCCATTGCCCTTATTGGTGTGAGATATATAGTCTTGTGATTCGTAGTACTTACCAATAGAGCTAAGATCTGGTCGAGGGCTGGTTACCAATAGATCACAATTGGTGCATTTCATTATGGCAAAGCTCTCCTGCGAAACGGAGAAATCATCGCATATTATGTGGTTAACGAATTCGGATGAATTGCAACTGGGGCAGTTTTCTAATTTCTCGTACATTAATTATTTGGACATGTATACCATTAATACTGATATATCGGCCGGGTTGATTCCACTGATTCTGGAAGCCTGGCCTAGATTAGTTGGTTTGATGGCAGTTAGTTTTTCTTTTGCTTCAGCTGATAAAGCTGGTAATTGAAGATAGTTGAAATTTGACGGAATCTTCTTTGTATCCAGTTCATCAAATTTTTCAGCTAGTGCTTTTTCTTTTTCAATATAGGTTTCGTATTTGATTTGAATAGAGGCTTGCTCAAGTGATTCCTGATCAATTCCATCCAGTTGTTGCTTCAACTCTGGTATAGCTTCTATGAGCATAGGCAGTTCCATTTCTGGTCTTCTGAGCAGCTTGGCTATATCTGAGGTTTCTTTGACTGGTGCAGAATTAATAGAAGAAAGCCAGGGATTGATAAAGTCTGGTTTGACTCTGATCTTATTTAGGTAGTCGATGGCTTGTTTTGTGTTGGCTTGCTTTTTTCTGACCCTATCTAATCTTTCTTCTTTTGCTATTCCTAATTGATTTCCTATCTCTGTAAGCCTTAGATCAGCGTTATCTTGTCGAAGCAAGATTCTGAATTCTGCTCTTGAGGTAAACATTCGGTATGGTTCGTCTGTGCCTTTATTAATAAGGTCATCGATCAATACACCTATGTATGCTTCTGATCTTCCCAAGACAAACTCTTCCTTTTCGTGCACTTTGTTGTGTGCATTGATACCCGCAATGAGCCCTTGTCCGGCAGCTTCTTCATAGCCGGTAGTTCCGTTGATCTGACCGGCGAAGTAGAGTCCTTCGATCAGTTTAGTCTCAAGTGTGGCATTGAGCTGTGTAGGCGGAAAGTAGTCGTACTCTATTGCATAGCCAGGCCTGAACATTTTGACCTTTTCAAAGCCCGGAATTAGAGTAATGGCTTTGTACTGTACATCCTCTGGCAAGCTCGTTGAAAATCCATTGACATATATTTCAACCGTGTTCCATCCTTCGGGTTCAACGAAAATCTGATGTCGTTCCCTTTCTGAGAATCGATTGATTTTATCCTCAATAGATGGACAATACCTCGGACCAAGTCCTTGGATTCTGCCGGTGAACATAGGGGATTTCTCAAAGCCTGTTTTTAGTATATCGTGTACTTTGGCATTAGTGTAGGTGATATGACAGGGTACCTGTTCTTTGAGAGATGCTGTGTCGGTAAAGGAAAACTTACCGGGTGTTTCATCTCCGGGTTGAGTTTCCATTTTACCCCAGTCTAATGATCGGCCATCGACTCTTGGAGGAGTCCCGGTTTTCATACGACCTGATTCAAAACCTAGCTCTACCAGTTGTTCTGTAATTCCTGTAGCGGCTTTCTCTGCGGTACGTCCTCCTCCGAATCTCTTTTCTCCTATATGGATGAGTCCATTGAGAAAAGTGCCATTGGTAAGGATTACGGTTTCTGCCATAATTTCCAGGCCCATCCCGGTTTTGACACCTACGACCTTTTTGTCTTCGACAATTAGTCCGGTGACCATCTCTTGCCAAAAGTCTACATTGGGTGTTTGTTCTAAGATCAATCTCCATTCTTCTGCGAAGCGCATCCGATCATTTTGTGTCCGGGGACTCCACATAGCAGGACCTTTGGACTTGTTGAGCATCCGAAACTGGATCATAGATTTATCAGAAACGATACCGGAGTATCCACCCAGCGCATCTATCTCACGGACAATTTGTCCCTTGGCTACACCGCCCATGGCTGGGTTGCAGGACATCTGCGCGATGGTATTCATGTTCATGGTTACCAACATTACTTTGGATCCCATGTTGGCTGCTGCCGCTGCTGCTTCACATCCAGCATGGCCTGCCCCTACTACGATTACGTCGTACTTGTCAAACATGATATTGTATGAAACGTTTCACGTGAAACACTCGACCGGATAGTTTCACGTGAAACACCTAATTGTCTAAAATGGAAATTGCGGCAAAGATAAGTAAGCATTCTCTTTTTCTGTCATGAGCGTTTTGTCCTGCTCCGACTTATCGTTGTATCCTGTGAGGTGAAGGAGCCCATGCACACAGATTCTTCTCAGCTCATCCAAGAATGAAGTGGAATGAGCTCTGGCATTTTCAGAGACTCTGTCCAAGCTAATGAAAATATCTCCTTCGATTTCTCCTTCTGATTCAGAGTTGTCAAAAGTGATTACGTCGGTATAATAGTCATGACCCAGATACTGGAGATTCATCTGGTATAGGTATTCATCGGAGCAAAGAATATAATTAAGGGAATGGATAGAGTGTTGCTCAGACTGAGCAGCATAAGTGAGCCAGGAAGATAGTTGATTTTCGGGTAGGTTAATCTTTGCAGTGTCCTCGAAGAAAAAGCTAATATCAGACATCAGGCGAGATAAAAACAGAGCTCTACTTTCTTGCCTTCGTTTAAGAAGGTGACTTCATCACACAAATTCTTCATAAGAAAAATACCACGACCACCAGGCTTCTCGATATTTTCAGGGGCAGTCGGATCCGGAAGGTCATTGTAATTAAACCCATCACCCTCGTCTTCAACAGTGAAGGTTACTTGGTTATCATTAAGCGAAAGAGATAATTCTACGTTTTTGCTCTTGTCCGCTTTGTTGCCATGAACGATGGCATTGTTGACAGACTCTGTCACTGCGATCATGATGTTGCCATAGATGTCATCCGTGAGATGATATTTGTCTCGGGCGTTATCAATAAAACTTTCGATTATTCTGATGTTTTCGGAAAGAGAAGGTATTTGAATTTTTATGGCTTCCATCTTTTTACTCAGTAACGTGCAAATATATTATTGTTCATTTAACCTGTCGAAATATTTATTTACTTCTTCCTTGTAGTAGGAGTTCATGTAAGTTGGGACCGTATGCAGCAAGTCTATTTCCTGCTCCTTTGCTTTCAGGTATTCTTCTATTTCGGGAGGATATTTTCTGCTGATGTTATTCGCTTCCGTTCCTTTACGTTGTTTATCTAGTTCTCTTTCCATCATTGATTTTTCAGCTTCTAGCATTCGGGTGAGTATCTGCTTTTGTCGCTCTATCATTTGACGGGATAGGTTTTTATTGACCAGATCCATTTCTGTTTTTTCCATCTTTTGAATGGCATCACCTAGTCCGCTTTTAGTTCCCTGGTTTTGAGGCCCTAGCTTTTCTTCCATTTCTTTGAGCTGTTGTCTAATCATTTCCTGCTCTGCTGCGAGCTCTGCAAGCTGTTGGGAAAGTTCTCTTCCTGACTTTCCGCTTTTTTTCAGTTCATTGATTTTGTTATTTAGCTGTTGTTGCAACTCCGATAGCGCAGGCATTTGCTGCTGTTGGCCTTTATTTCCTTTTTGAGGCGTTCCCATAGCTTCTGCCATCGCCTGCATCATTTGCTGTAGTACGTCGTCCAGAAGCAGCGCCAGGTTGTTTATAGAGGTCATGGAGTATTGCTGGCTTGTGATGGCCTCCGACTTGTGTCGATCTTTTAGCGCTTGCAGACTCTTTTCTATGTTGTCATTCATGTCGTCCAGTTCTCGAGTCACAAAGCTCTGAATCTGAAAAACCCTACCAGCAAGGGATAGCAGACTGTCTTCGATGATTACTGCATCATCTTTTATTTTGAGTTGTTTCTGAGAAAGCGTCACGAACCTTGGATCACTTTGACTCACCCCTCTAAACTCTTTCATTACATATTCCTGATCGAAGGACAATTTCACCAGATTTTCGACAATCGCCCTTAGGTGTTGGAGGTTCTCGCTCATGGCCTGCATTTCCATACTGGCCATCATGTCTTGCATTTTCTGTTGCATCTTAGACATTTGTTGCGCTGCATTGTTTTGGGATTCACCTGCTTTTTTCTTTTTGTTCTGTTCCAAGTGTTCGAGACTTTGGTCTAATTGCTCCTCGATGCTCTGTTCATCTTCATCGAAATTTGCAAGATCCTCCGGTATTTTTAGTCCCTCATTTAATTCCTCGAGCTGATTCATTTCTTCTTTCACTTGTTCAAACTCCTCGGAAATCTTTTGTTGTTCTTCAAGCAGTTGTTCTTTATCAGTTTTACCCTCTTCGGTTTGGTTTTTGACTTCATTTTGTTGCTTGCTTAGATCGTCCAGTCTGGTAGCCACTTCATTCATTTTGTAATCAAATTGAAGTCGTTTAAACATTTCTATTGCTCTTTCAATTTCTTTCTGAATGTTCTCTTCTTTATTTCTTATTTGATTCACCAGATCCTCAACCTGTTCTGAATCGCTATTCTGTTCCAAGAGTTTTTGAAGCTCCTGGTAGAGCTTTTTGGTTTCCTCATCCAGGACTTCGTCCATGAGCTGTTGTAGGTGCCTGGCTTTTTCTTTGAGTTCGTCATTGGGTTGATTGAAATGCTCTTGACGCTCGGCTATTGAGCGGTTTTTTTCAGCAAGTTTCTGAAGATCTTTTTCCAACTCTTCCTTTTGCTTGACCAGCTCCTGAATGGTCTTTTTGTCCTTCCAGTCCATTTGGTCTTTTCTTTTTAGCTCATTTTCCAGTCGCTCAAGTTCTTCATTGATTTCTTCGGACTTCTTTAGAGTTTGATCCAGTGAGGACTTAGCAGAGTTCGCCTCTTTGTCCATCTTTTCCCTTATTTCGTTTGTGTTGGAAACTTTTACGGCAAAGCGCTGGGTACTTGAACTTTTTGCCCCGTTGATCCCGTCATTGTCCCATACTCGTACTAAAAACTCCAACTCCTCAGCTCCCTTGAGATCCAGACTATCCAATGACCATTGGTAAAAGAAATTCTGAGCAGACATGCTTTTGGAAAACGGAATCGAAATATTATTCTCAGTGCCATTTAGGGTATACAGCAACTCTAAGTTGGATATTCCATAGTCATCTTTAATTGATCCGCTGATTGCGATATACGAAAACAATGTTGTGTCTTGAAAAAAACTTGCAGCGATATAAGGGTGTGCGTCTTTGATAAGATCAATTGAATACAATATTGAATCCTTGTTGGTTCCATGCGCATTTGATAAACTTAATGAATAAGCCTGTGGTCGGATAGCTTGCTTAGTAAAGTTGAATAATTGATTTTGAGCTATTAGTACTTGTTCCCTTCCATGCTCGAAGACGACCGTAAGCGTATCTGCTTCGAGTGTTTCAACTTGCCAGGCGAGATAGGTACCTTCAGGTACTTGTACATTCCCAGTGTTTGAGATGGTTTTTTGACTCATACCTGTATATCGCGGATATTGTGCAGTGATACTAAGAGATCGAATCTCTGGCCGCTGATGTACTTTGAGTCTATATTTTGATGATGTGTAGTCCGCAGCCTCAATGATGATGTCCATGTCAGCCTGAACTTTCGGAAAAACAAAGGAAGCATTAGCTGTTCCGTCATATTCCATTTTGTGCCTTCTGCCATTGGCAATGACGAAAATTCTTTCCGGTAGGGCAACACCACTTACACTCGCCCTTATTTCAAAATCCTCGTTTCGATAGGTCTCGAAGCGCTCATTTTCAATTTTGATATCAAAGAGGCTGGATTGCTTATATTCCGTATCGTAATTCACGATCCTTTTTGTACTTTCTGTTAAAAACTGAGGGATAAATAAGAGAATCAGGAAAATGACAGTACCAGGGTATAAAATATACTTGAGATATCGATTGTTGCGCTTTAAGTTGATGGCCATTTTGAAATCAATAATTGACAGCTCCTCAGACCGCTGTTTGATACTGGCCAGAATTAACGCGTTTCCTCCAGAAATATTTTCTAACTGTATGGTATTCAACAACCTATCTCCGTTTTCAGGAAACATTTGTTTGATTTTTCGGGCTGCATCTTCGTCGCTCAATTCAACTTGACTTCTGACGTAGGCTGTTAGAGGCCGGATGATTAATTGGATCAGCAGTAGTCCGTAGAAGAATATTAGTGCAAAAAATAAAACGGTTCTACCTGTGATACTCATGCGAAACGCAAACTCTACGCTACTGCCTACTAGGTATAGTGTAAGAGATATGGCAAAAAATACAATGGCACTGCGTATTAGCCTGTTGAGATAAAACTTTCTCTTGTATTGAGAAAGGTTTCTTTTTACTATGTCGAATTGGCCTACACTCATTAGTATTCAACCGGATTGACTACCAGCGCATCTATAACTATCTCTGAAAGCGACATTTCATCGCTCACGTTTTTTATTTGGAATTTGGTAAAGTAATAATACGGATCAACTGAAACAACAGCTAGGTTTTTCAGGTCAATATTTTGCTTTGTTGTTTCCTCTACGCGTTTTTTGGCATTGTCTAGCAGCGATTCAATGTTTCTCTGTTTAACTAGAGAATGAATTACGACCCGCGGAGTATCTACTTTCTTATACCTATAGTCAAATGGAGTAATTGGAATCGATTGGCCTCTCCACGCAATTGATCCAATGAAATGAATAGAGTCTTGTATAAGCGTTTCCCTAATATGATTCCTCAAGAGTGTATCATTGATATTCTGAAGTTCAGCGATTGTCATGTCAAAATATTCAGACTTAAAACACTGATAATCAGAATATTGATTGTCTAATATGTTGGTTGCTTTTATTAGGTTTTTGTTATTTAATGTACCAATGCTTTGAATTTCAACGAGATCAAGATCGCCGCTCCAAAATACTTCGACCATTTCATTTTGATTCTTGATGAAACGCATTTCGATGCGATCGATGTTTTGATCTGTGTGGTTTTCTTTCACCCTGCTCAATTTACACGAAATGTCGGCATCACTTTCTACGACGTAAAAATCCCCTGACCCTAATCCGTTGCTGTTTACTATCGGTATGGGTGTCTTACTTAATCTATCGACCAAATCCTCATGATCTAGGGCAGAAACGATAGAAAACGATTGAGGAGTAATGGAATCCGGCCTGATTACAAGCTGAGGGTTTTCATTCTTGTTCAGCCACCGCTCAATCGACAGAATTATATCACCCGAGTGCACCTCTTCCCCATCAGAGAAAAAAAGTGAATCATTCATAATGAACATGTGCTTCGATTCGGCCAAATCAAAATAATGTTCATCGATAATGTCACTGATAATTTTTCCTGATTCGGATTTGAACAGAACTTGATAAACCAATTCTCGAATGAAAACTTCCGAACGCGTTTCAGCCAGAAATGGATCCAGGCTGTGAATGTTCTCATTGAAATTTAACCTTATGAGTATTGGAGTCGACTGACTTTCTTCAGCGTTTTCATTTTCAGACTCACATGACCCCAAACTGATAAGAAATAAAACGATGATAAGTACTACTGCCCTCATATGACTCCTAATTCTTCTTTGAAATAATTTAGAGAATTAATCTTAAGAAGCTTTTCCTGCTCAGAAATACTGAAATGAGGAATTTTCTTCTTTAGATTCCATATGGGCCACCCTTCCTCGTCTTGCCCCTCCAATTCATAAAAACCGTCAAGGCTCAGCACCTTGCAGATTCCCAAATGGATCAAGTCTTGCTTTTCCTCCTTAGAAAATACCTGATTTCCCTTGCCAAGCTCTTGCACACCGATTAAGAATAAGACGCCATTTAGGTCATTGGGCTTTTTACCAATCATCGTTTCTAGCCGATCTCTTAGTTTTTCCCACTCACGATTTAGCGTTAGATCCTTCTTAATCATTATTGTAATTATGAATAATGTGCTAATTTCAGTAAATCATCTTTAAGAATGGATGTAAATCTAACCTCCTGTCAATGAATAAGTACATTGATTCATTTATATCGTTGTTTTATCCTAAGGTTTGCTTCAACTGTGACAAACCGCTGGTAAATCAGGAAGAGATATTATGTCTTCACTGTTACTTGCAGCTCCCTCATACACAATATCATAAAGAAAAGAACAACCCTCTGTTGCTGAAACTAAATGGTTCGACAGAACTGACAGAAGCATACGCCATGCTCAAGTATGAGAAAAAAAACATGGCTCAAAAAATAATACATGCACTAAAATACAAGGATCAAAAAAAGATTGGAATGGTCGCTGGGAAGTGGATCGGTCATTTGATAAATAAATCCACCACTATTGAATATGACTTTCTACTGCCTGTACCCTTGCACCCTAAAAAGCTAAGAATAAGAGGATATAATCAGGCGGAGCTATTGGCTAATGGAATGGCAGATGTGATGGGTACTGCGGTCAACAAGAATACAATCCGTAGAACGAGGTTTTCAAGTACACAAACCAAAAAGGGAAGACTCAAAAGGTGGGCGGATACCGAGGCCTTATATGAAGTGATTAATAAGGAATCAATAGACGGCAAAAAAATACTGATAGTTGATGACGTAATCACCACTGGGGCGACCATCATTCAGATCGCCAATTTATTAAAGGAAAAAGGAGCCTCTATTGTATCTGTGGCCTGTGTGGCAACCGGAAAATAAAAAAGGCCGGATTTATACCCGGCCTTTCAATTTCATTTAGACTAAACTTAGTAGTTCGTTCCTGCTCGGATCATTGCACATCGGAAACCAACTGTAGCAGTAGAAGAGTCTTCTTCAAGGAACCTTCTGGTACCAGGAGACATCCAATAGGCCACGTCTGCCCAAGACCCTCCTTTGATTACACGGACTCTATCGGTAATCAGCGAGTTATAGTTAGCAGCGTCATAGCCATCCTCTGTATCCAGGAAACCGTCTCTACGCACTGGGTTTAAATCGTCAAAATCCTGGAAGGACAATGGGCGATACACATCCTGTACCCATTCGTTTACATTTCCTGCCATATTGTACAATCCGAAATCATTTGGCGGATAATCATATATGTAGGTAGTGATCATGGCTCCATCATTGAGCTTACCTGCAATACCCGCATAGTCACCTCTACCTCTTTTGAAGTTAGCCAGGAATGTACCCAGTTTTTTACCATAGGGGTTTCTAAGTGCATGTCCATCCCAAGGGTAAAGCCTTCTGTGGGTTTGATTCTCGTCTAACCACTGAGTACCAATAAGCGCTTGAGCAGCGTACTCCCACTCTGCTTCTGTTGGTAGTCGATAGTTTGGAAGAACAAATCCCGTTTCAAGAGGGATTCTCTGATTAGAAGAAGCAATATCAACTTCCGCTCCTTCAAACTGCTCAAAATACCCCGCTTCTTCAGCTAGCTTTTGATTTACAACCAGTGATCTCCAAGTACAGTAATCTTGAGCTTGCAACCAGCTCACCCCAACAACAGGGAAATACCTGAAACCAGGATAGCGAAGGTAATGATCTACATAAGGATCATTGTATGCCAAATCTTTTGCCCATACTGAAGTATCAGGAAGCGCAGATTCATAAAATTCAATGGAAGAATCTAGCTTGATGAAGTGAAGGTACTCAAGCCAGTGAATGTTGGCCACCTCTGTTTCGTCCATGTAAAATGATGCCACAGTGACTGTTCTTTCCACATTGTCACGAGTGTGCATGATGTCTTCTTCGAAACTACCAAGGACGGTTCTACCGCCTTCGATGAATCGCAAGTTTGGGCCTTCTGGTTGGCCACTAAAATCATTTACCTGAAATGCTCCTTCTGCATTGTATTCTAACCCAGTAGCAGAACTTGCCACACCTGGGTTATCACTGGTAGGGCGTCCACCACCACCAATGCCTCCTCCACCGCACGAAGTGAGCATTATTCCAACGCCAACGAATAACGCTGCGGCGTTTAGGTAAGGAATGAATTTTTTCATAACAACTTCAAATTTTATTCGAACTCCTAAAATAAGTACAAAATTGTTTAAAACAAATCAATGAATCCTCAATGAGCCACTCTTCATACCAAAGTGATTCAATTTCAGTGATTGCTTTAAATAACACCTGTAGTATATAAAGCCAAAAATACCTAAAATATTGTCTTTGAAATCAATAATAATGCAAAATATGGTGGTCAAACTCTCTGATCTAGAGAGAACATAGTATGAAAAAATCCATTAATTTTGTAAACCTTATGTCACAAGCGGAGCTATATTCATATCGCCCATTACTTTATTCAATAGCTTATAAGCTAGTAGGTTGTGCATCCACAGCAGAAGACCTGGTTCAAGACACTTTTGTAAACTGGCTCAAATTTGATACTGATAAGGTAAAGGACGCTCGTGCGTATCTTGTCAAAAGCATTACGAACGTCTCTTTCAACTACCTCACTTCTATCAAAAGGAAAAAAGAAGAGTTGATGGACAGTTTTTCTCACTCGCTGGCCGGCATGAGTTTTTCACCGGATTTTTCTACCCTGGATCTCAAATGTGAAATAACACAAGCGATTTCTCAGATAATGAAAAAACTGGCTCCTGCTGAAAGAGCTGTGTTCATGCTGAAAGAGCTTTTTGATTTTGATTATTCTGAAGTTACCGACATAGTGGGCAAAACCTCTGAAAATTGCAGAAAGATATTTAGCCGAGCACAACAAAACCTTGCCAACGGAAAAGATCGCTTTCATATCGATCATGAATCTTTGACTCAGACAGTGGTTGACTTCAAAAAGGCCACCCTTGGCGAATACTCATCATTGATTGAAAAGCTAAAAAAAGACCTATCCTGAGCAGACTCTCTATTGACCCGAGAGCGTCTCAATCTAGAATTTAACCACGTTTTTGTTCTTTCTGCTTTTGAGCAGTGGAGGCAAGTTGTCAAGAATGGTTGTTCTTAATGCTTCAACCAACTTTTGCTTGGCAAAACTCTTGTTCACAATTAGGCTGACTTCCCTGGTGGGTACCGGATCACTAAAATGCCGTAGTTTGCTTTGATCATCCTTGCCCAGATCAAGTGCGAACAACTCTGGTAATAAAGTGTATCCACCGTTTTTGTCTACGATTTTTTTCAGCGCCTCAAGCGAGCCACTTTCGTAAAGTATCCTGTTTTGAGAAGCGCCTGATCTAGCCTTTCCACAGATGTTCAGAGTTTGTTTTCTAAAACAGTGGCCTTCATTTAATATCCAAAGGCCTTCAGTATTCAGATCGTCTGATTCTATCTTTTTTTGACCGTATAGTGGGTGATGATGCGATGAATAAACAAGGAATTCTTCATATAGCATTGGTATTTCTTTAATCTCAGCATCCCCAATGGGAGTAACCAAAATACCGATATCTACCTGATCCTTTTTTATCTGGCCCAGCATATTATCGGTCATCGATTCGGTGATCTGTAGGTTCACTTCAGGAAAACGTTCTGCGAAAGAAGATACAAATAACGGTACCAGATAAGGAGCAAGTGTGGGTATGACGGCTAGTCTTACATTACCCCTGATTTCATTTTTTTCTTCGTGAATTATTTCCTGGACTTTTTTTGACTCAGAAATAATGGTTCGAGCCTGAAGTAATATTTTCTCGCCAATAGGTGTGGGCTGTATGGGGTGTTTTGATCTATCAAAAATCTGAACCCCCAGCGTATCTTCCAGTTTTTGTATTTGCATGCTAAGTGTCGGCTGTGTCACGAAGCATTTTTCCGCTGCTATAGCAAAATGTCTATAGTTGTCTAATGCGATAATATATTCAAGCTGGACTAACGTCATAAATGGCAATAAAAAAGGCCCGCAACCGGGCCTGAGCTTATTCTAATATTTTAAATTCTACCCTTCGATTTTTCCTTCGGTTTTCCACCGAAGTGTTTGGAACGGCAGGACTATCTTCTCCATACCCAATAGCTACCATCCTACTGTCATCGATATTATGGGTTCTGAAATAGTTATATACGGCTTTGGCCCTCCTTTGCGACAAGCCTTTGTTGTATGCATTGTCACCAACGGAATCCGTATGGCCTGAAATCTCGATTTTCTTGATTTTTCCTGCTTTCATCATATCCAAAATACGATGCAACTCTGCATAAGAAGAAGTAGTGAGCACAGCTTCATCAAAATCAAAGAAGATATTGTTGAGCACCACTGCAGCCCCCGTATGAATAGGGTTTAGATATAAATCCTGATTGATTTCAATGGATTCGGTCACATCGTTTAGATCCACATGCTCATTTTTGGAAAGAAAGCCGTCCTTATCCGCAAGAAAGCCATATCGTGCGCCAGGTCTGAGTTGAAATAAAAAATGCCCGCTAGCATCGGTCTTAGTTGATCCAACCTTTACTCCATCAGGAAGTCGCTCAACAATCACTTCACTCTCCATTGTTTCGTTCGTCTCGCCATTATACACATATCCCTGAATAGTAATGAAAACTTCACGAATCGGAACAGGAGCAGCTACAACCACAGGTGCTTCGACTACTGGTTCCACAATGGGCTCCTCCACTACCGGAGCAACGACGGGCTCAGGAGTAGGTTCCTCCACAGGCTCTTCTACCACTGGTTCCAAAGCTCTTTCTACAGCGACCTGTTCTACAGTATCCTCTTCCAGCGGTGGGTAGTCATCAATGATCGCCAAGTGCTCTGTAGAATCAATTACATCGATAACCGGCTCAACAAACAACTCATCTACTCTAAAACGGTACACATCCGTATCGTCATCAAGCGAACCACGAGTAAAGTAGGCGTGACTACCCGTAGAGGGAATGTTGAAATAAGTATCATCCTGAGGGCCGTTCACTCCACGACCCATGTTTTCTGGCTCAGACCAATTAGTCCAACTATCATCAAGACGCTTGCTCACATAGATGTCGGACCCACCATACCCTTTGAACCCTTTTGATGAGAAATACAATGTCTCGTTGTCTGCATCCAAAAACGGGTCTTCCTCAGTATCGGCTGAATTGATCACACTTCCCAGGTTTAATGGCTCAGACCAAACCCCTGTTTCTTTGTTTTCAAAACTCACATACAAGTCCCTATCACCATGAGTGTCGTCTCGTTCTAGCGACATGATAATAATTTTACCATCCTGGCTCATGTAGTAGTCGATTTGATCCGAATAGTTGTATTGGTTTTCTACTACCAAATTGGTAGGCTTGTCCCACTTGCCATTGGGCTTCAGGGTAGTCATGGATATACCCTCTCCCATTACTCCTCTTTTCAAATAGGTATTTCCAAGCAGAAGTACAATCTCTCCGTTTATTTCTGTGATCGAACAAATCGAGTTGGGGCCTGCCGTATTTAATGGTGGTCCCAGGTTTTCTGCGGGAAGCCACTCATGGGTTTCTTCGTCCAGTCTGGAGAACCAAATGTCTTCCATATCATCCACCCCACCAATATTGTCCGGATGGCCCCGTCTACTAAAAAACAGGATCTTGCCGTCCGGCGAAAGAAGCGGGCTCTGCTCTATATAAGAGCTATTCACATTTTCATCAAGTCGTTCTGTTTGTAGTTCCTGGTTGACATTGGGTGCCAACTCAATAAGTACGCTAATGGGAACATTGGATGAGGATAGCCCGATGGCATCGATACTATTGAACCCTGGTACGGCTCTACAGTCCATATCAATTCGGATATATGCTATTCTGTAGGGAGTCTTTTCAAAGAATAAGTTGAGCAGACGACTGCTCAGGGGAATTGGCCGAGGGTTGAGATCAAATAGTAAGTATTCGTTGTCCAACGAATCATATGCATAGACTTTGGATACTGCACCAGGGTTCTCCGTTTCAGCGATCGCTATCTGTTGAGCCCGGATAGGCTCAGCAAACTTGACCACAATGTACTCTTCATTGTTCGTTTTAGAGGGTCTCCATGCATTAGGGCTTTCACCACCTTTTGGGTAAACGTTTGGACTATGCAGTACCTGACTTGCCGCAAACTGTAGTGCAGTGGTCTCGCTCGTAACGAACATAACTTCCGATGCCCACTGGACGGTTTCTTGAGCTACAACATTACAGCTTATGACAAGGATAAGAAGTAGTGTCTTTAATACCTTCATTAGGTTCCTATTATTAGTTTTTGAGAATGATAAAGTGGTGGGGCTCAAAGATATTTAAATTAATTTATATCACTGTTCCAATATTCTTACCTCTACTCTCCGGTTTTTCGCTCGGGCTTCCGGGGTGCGTTCTCGAGTCAATGGTCTTGTACCACCAAAAGCCTTTGTCTTTATTCTTGATTTTTTTACACCTCTGCTGGCCAGGTATTCCTTCACAGCCAGTACCCGTTCTTCGGATAGTTTCATGTTGGCCTCGGCATTTCCCTGGAAATCCGTATGCCCTTCGAGCTGAACAACCGCACTGGGTCTTGACTCAAGCCAGTCGGCAAATTCATCCAACTCCTGATGTGATACCGCATTGATTTCTGCTTTGCCTCTTTCAAAAATCAGATTGTCCAAAGTAATGATCTCATGAAGGCCATCAGGTTGCATTTTGAAATTCTTTTCAATAATTCCTGCCCCCGTGTCTGTTATGGTGATTTCTTCGCTGATAGGTAGGTAGCCATCCGCACTAATGTCAATAATGTATTTGGCATTTTCTATCATGAATAGTTCATACACACCATTTTTTTCATCGGTACCGGCGACACCTACGTCATCATAGTAGGGAAGCTTTTGATATACCACGCGGGCTGATATAGGCTGCTGTGTATCCGGGTGAGTGACGGTACCAGTCACACGTATCAGGTTTTCGTCCTGATTCTTTTCTCCGGTAGCAAACGATACGGAGGATACACAGAGGGTCAGACCAATCAGGCAGATAGAAAAGTTAAAACGCATAATTCTAGGAATAATTAAATTATGACAATCAATTTGAGCGGTAATTTAATGATAATCACAGTTTATTCATTTATTATGCCAAAAATTAAGGGTATTCACATGAAATGCCATGCATGGTAAGCCAAAAGGCTAAATATTCTGACTCATTTCAGCATCAGTATATTTGCACACATCAGCCTATACGAATAAAATGACCGATCTCAAAAAAGAACATTCACCTTTGGATATTTATAAAAGCAGATCCAAACTCAAATGGCTGGTCTTGTTTGTTTCTGTCGTAATCAGTGTTGTCTCCATATATTATACAAATATCCTTGTCACGCAGATCGAGCAAAGAGAGGAAAAGTCTGTTTCTCTTTTTGCCACAACATTGGAGCACCTGGCCAACGAATCCAGTAATCAGGAGCTTAGCTTTCTTTTCGAAGAAATAATTGTATCAAATAGATCCATTCCATTGGTCATCACAGATGAAATGGAGAAACCCCTGCAATGGAAAAACATCCCGGAAGCTGATCGAGCGAAGTCCGAAAGAGATCGAAGGAGGATATTGCTGTCTGAAATTGAAGAAATGCAGGCAGAACACGAACCGTTGCTGATCACGTTGAGAACGGAAAATGAAGTAACGGGATATCAATTCATATTCTATAAAAACTCAAAACTGCTTTCACGGCTGAAGTATTATCCACTGCTTCAACTATCCGTGATAGGTGTATTTGGGATGATAGCTTTTTTGGTTTTTAACTACTCAAAGGCGGCGGAACAAAATAGAGTCTGGGTCGGACTGGCCAAGGAAACAGCACACCAGCTGGGCACACCATTGTCGTCGCTGATGGCTTGGGTCGAATATTTGAAGTCCAACGAAAAACTAAAAGGTCTGGAAATGATTGGTGAGCTGGAGAAAGATGTTGAGCGGCTCAACATGATCACCTCTCGGTTTTCCAACATTGGCTCTGAGCCGACCTTGGAAAACACCAACATATATAAGGTAATGGAGGAAACCATTAGCTATCTGAAACGCCGGGTGTCGCAAAAGGTGAAGTTCACCATTACATGTATACCAAACTACGACATTGAAACAAATATTAATAAACCGCTCTTTGAATGGGTGATAGAAAACTTATGTAAAAATGCCGTAGATGCTATGAGTGGTGAGGGGCACATCAACATTCGCATTCTCAAAGCCAACGAAGGCCATATCATCATTGATGTCACAGACACCGGCAAGGGCTTGCCAAAATCCAAAATCCAGAAAATTTTTCAGCCGGGCTATACCACTAAAAAGCGCGGATGGGGCCTGGGCTTGACGCTTGTACGTCGAATTGTTGAAAACTATCACAAGGGCAAAATCTATGTGAAAAGTTCTGACCCCAATAGGGGCACGACATTTCGTATTTCATTGAAAACCTAGCTTTTCAAAAAGGAAATCTAAGCTTGGACTTTAAATTATTATTAGTGTAGTTTTGCACACTGAAAAATTCAGACGTAAATACCTAATAATAAATACATATAATGGCAAACAGCGGCAAGATCACTCAAGTTATTGGTCCGGTAGTGGACGTTAGTTTTGAGGCAGAAGGATCAACCCTTCCCAATATTTTGGATGCACTTTATGTAACCAAAAGTACAGGTCAAAAAGTAATCTTAGAATGTCAGCAGCACCTAGGTGAGGACAGAGTACGAACCATCGCAATGGAAGGTACAGAAGGTCTGACCAGGGGAATGGAAGTTGTAGACACCGGAAAGGCAATCGCAATGCCTATCGGAGAAGACATTAAGGGTCGACTATTCAACGTCGTAGGAGAAGCCATTGATGGGATTGATCAGCCTGAAGGAAAAAAATCACTTCCTATCCACAGACCCGCTCCTGCATTTGAGGATCTTTCGACTTCTACTGAAGTCCTTTTCACAGGTATCAAAGTAATTGACCTGATCGAGCCCTATGCCAAAGGAGGTAAAATTGGATTGTTTGGAGGTGCCGGTGTAGGTAAAACAGTATTGATCCAGGAGCTCATCAACAACATTGCTAAGGGTCATGGCGGTCTGTCCGTATTTGCGGGTGTGGGTGAAAGAACCAGAGAGGGAAATGACCTTCTACGTGAAATGATCGAATCAGGAATCGTAAACTACGGTGACGAATTCCTGAAGTCTATGGAAGAAGGAGGATGGGATCTTTCTAAAGTAGACAAAAAGAAATTGGCTGAGTCAAAAGCGACCTTCGTTTTTGGTCAGATGAATGAGCCTCCTGGGGCAAGAGCTCGAGTGGCTCTTTCTGGGCTTACAGTTGCGGAATACTTCAGAGATGGAGAAGGTGACGGAGAAGGAAAAGATATCCTTTTCTTCGTTGACAACATTTTCCGATTTACTCAGGCAGGATCTGAGGTGTCAGCTCTTCTAGGAAGGATGCCTTCTGCGGTAGGTTACCAGCCTACACTAGCCACCGAGATGGGAGCCATGCAGGAGAGAATTACTTCTACTAAGCACGGATCGATTACTTCTGTACAGGCGGTATATGTACCTGCGGATGACTTGACTGACCCTGCTCCTGCAACTACGTTTGCTCACCTTGATGCTACTACCGTACTTTCAAGAAAGATCGCTGAGTTAGGAATTTATCCTGCGGTGGACCCATTGGATTCAACTTCTCGAATTTTGACTGAAGAAATCGTAGGGTCAGAACATTATAACTGTGCACAGAGAGTAATCGAAACGTTACAGAGATATAAGGAACTACAAGACATCATCGCCATCCTGGGTATGGATGAATTGTCTGATGAAGATAAAGAAGTAGTACATAGAGCAAGACGTGTACAGAGATTCTTGTCTCAGCCTTTCCATGTGGCGGAGCAGTTTACAGGACTAGCTGGTGTACTCGTGGATATCAAGGATACCATCAAAGGGTTCAATGAAATCATGGATGGTAAATACGATCATCTTCCTGAAGCGGCCTTTAACCTTGTAGGTACTATAGAGGAAGCCGTACAGAAAGGAGAGAAACTCCTCGAAGAAGCTAAAGCCTAATAAGCCATGTTTATAGAAGTCATTACTCCGGACGAAAAAGTATATGAAGGTGAGGTTGTATCGGCAGCCTTTCCAGGTAGTGAAGGTAGGTTTCAAGTCCTGAACGATCATGCCTCAATGGTAAGTTCTTTAGGCTCGGGAGATTTGCATCTGGTGAAGGAAGTAGACAAAAAGAAAGAAGAAGTTCATATTGGTCTGCTGGGAGGAATTGTCGAAGTAGTGAACAATAAAATCCTGGTTCTGGCCGAAGGAATTGAAAAATAGAACTCAATAAAATTAGCTGAAAAGCCACCTCGATTAGTCGAAGTGGCTTTTTTGTTTTTAGGGCTTCAAAAGAGACTGGCCTAAAATTCTAGGAATAATTTGGTTGTTGACTGCTAAGTTCCTATTTTAAACTTCTCTTTTAATTAATTCATCGATGTCCGGTAAAACAGCATTAATCGTGGGTTCCACAGGCTTGGTCGGCAGGGAGCTACTCAATGTCTTGTTAAAGCACGACCACTACTCGAAAATACTGCTCGTGGGCAGAAGATCTCCGGGTATCAAAGACAACCGCATCGAAGAGCTCACGGTTAATTTTGATCGGCTGGCAGATTATGCAGATAAGATTTCAGCCAATGACTATTACTGCTGCATAGGTACCACTATGAAGCAGGCCAAGTCCAAAGAGTCTTTCTTTCGTGTGGACTTCACTTACCCTATGGAGCTAGCCAAGCTGGCTAAGGAAGACCCGAGTTTTGAAAAGTTCCACTTGGTTTCATCCTACGGAGCGTATTCTGAGTCAGGTCTATTTTACAATGCAGTGAAAGGACAGCTGGAAGAGGCCATGAAAGACCTGAATTTAAAGACCCTGCATATTTACCAGCCCTCGTTGTTGCTGGGTTATCGACCGGACTTCAGAGTTTGGGAGGAACTGGCCAAGATCGCGTCTTCAATTCTTTCATTTTTTATCATTGGAACCAGACTAAGGTTTTGGGCCATCAAAGGCTCAGAAGTGGCAGAAGCCATGTTCTATGTTTCGAAAAGTGACGAGGACGGCTTGCATGTCCATAAGCCCCTGGAAATGAAAAAAATCTCCACGAGAAAAGAATACAAAGTTGAGACTCCTCTTGCAGAGAGTGCGTGAAGCCTCAGTAACCATCAATCATAAAATCACGGGTAAAATTGACGAGGGCATTTTGGTCCTTGCCGGTATTGAAGAAGCAGATTCCACTGAAGACATTGACTGGGTCGTGAGGAAAACAGTGAATATGCGAATCTTCAACGATGAAGATGGGGTAATGAACAAAAGCATCTTGGATGAGGGTGGTGATGTCTTGCTCATAAGTCAGTTTACCCTACACGCCAGTACCAAAAAGGGCAATCGTCCTTCCTATATTAAAGCGGCTAAACCCGAGCAAGCAGTTCCCTTATACGAAAAGCTCATTTCGGAATTTGAAACTCAATTGGGAAAACAGATTCAAACAGGTGAGTTTGGAGCAGACATGAAAGTGGGTCTTGTCAATGATGGTCCGGTGACGATTTGGCTGGATTCTAAAAATAAAGAGTGATGACGATCGATGAGGCACAGCAAAAAGTAGATGACTGGATCAAAAAATATGGGGTTCGCTATTTCAGTGAATTGACCAACATGGCGATCCTGACGGAGGAGGTAGGGGAGCTAGCCCGCATTATGGCTCGAAAGTATGGAGACCAGTCCTTTAAAGAATCCGATAAGAATAAAGACTTGGCCGATGAAATGGCCGATATTCTATGGGTACTTATGTGTCTCGCCAACCAAACAGGTGTCAATCTGACTGATGCCCTTAAGAAGAATATTGAGAAGAAGACCAGCCGGGATTCTGATCGACACTTAAAAAATGAGAAGCTAAAGGATTAAAGGTTATTAACGACCCAAACCTCGACCCTCTCCAACACCTCTTCCTTCCTCAAATCGTTATGCGGCTCGTGTTTGGTGTTTTCCCAAAGCACAAATTCGGACTTGTGTTTTTGAGCGAATGCTTCACTTTCCTCCTGTGAGGAAACAGGATCGTCAGCACCATGATAGACTAGCATAGGAATCTTTACTTCCTTTTCTGAATCAATAGCTGATTGACCATTGGCAACAAAATCCAGATATAGCCGAACTGAAATTCTATCGTGAACTAATGGGTCATCGGCATACCGCTGATTGACCTCTTCATCGTTTGAGATCCACTCTATTTTCAGTCCATTGGACTGAAGGAGTGATGGGTAAATTTTGGAAACGACCTTGGCCATAGTGAGCTGCCAGCTGGGGGGAGTGATTTTAGCTCTGAGCCAGGGGGTAGATAAAATAGCCCCGGCCAATTCGCTGGTATTTTTGTGTAGTACATAGTTGGCCACAAGGTTTCCACCCATACTATGGCCGAATAGAAAAAGTGGCAAGTCGTTTTCTTCAGACCGTACGTACATCAGAAATTCCTCCACATCATCGAGCATTCTTTCGTGCGAAGGAGTGTGTCCTCTTTTTCCTTCTGACAGGCCATGGCCTCTTAGATCCAGACAGTAGAATGAAATCTTGGATTCGTTGAAAAACTGTGCGACATGTTCGTATCGGCCTGAGTGCTCACCCAACCCATGGATCATGGCAATGGCAGCTTTAGGGTTTTCAACTACCCACTCATATCCGCTCAGCTGAGTTCCGTCACGTACGATGAGGTTAAATTCTTCCTTTTCGGCCATGGTTATTTTTTGTTGGCCAAATATACACCGGCCAATACTATCCCGATACCCAGAAACTGGTAAACATTCAGCACTTCGCCATCCCACAAACCCCAGCATATAGAAACAACAGGAATAATGTAGGTGCACGAGGCGGCAAAAATCGGCGAGGCAATCTTTATGAGATTGTTGAAGATAAACATAGCCAACGCCGTATTTACGGCCCCAAGAATGCTGAGATAAGTTAGGGCTAACCAGAATCCGTCAACAGAGGATTTGTCAAGAAACCCGGTCCCGAAAAAAAGGTATGCACCGCAAAACGGGCTGATCAATGCAAACGATACAGCAGTGACGTGCAACGCCCTTACATTTGGGAGGTAAGATTTAATCACGTTTACATTGGTACCATACATAAGGTCAGCAGCCAAAATCAAAAAAGCATAGAGATTGATCCCGGCCAGGTCAAACCCCGCCCCGCCCAATATGATAAAAAGACAGCCCAGCAGTCCGACAAAAATTCCGACTACCGATACCGCGGAGACCCTGGACTTGAAGAACGCCGCGCCGATCACCAGGACAAAAATGGGTGTAAAAGAATTGAAGGCACCGGCCAGGGCACTTTCCAGATTGGTCTGGGCATAGGAGAAAAGAAGAGCGGGAATAAAACTTCCCACGGCAGCCACAAAAAACAAGATGGGGATTTTCGTCTTGTCGATTTTTGGGAAAGCGCGAATCGCAAACGGAATCAAAACCAGGCAGGCGACAAAAATCCGTATTGTTCCCGCTTCACTCGGAGAAAAGACCTGAAGGCCTTTTTTTATCAAAATGAACGAACTTCCCCAAATCAGGGAAACCAGCAGGAGCATGATCCATGCAGCCAACCGGGTATTGCCAGGAGATAACTTCATCAATGGATTATCACTGGCTCGTGGAAAGTTTCGGCAATCTCATCCAAAATAGAAAGAGTATCTTCATAGGTAGGAGACTCAACGAGCCGTGTGCGGAAAGGTTTGAAATCACGTATACCACGGAAGTAGTTGGTATAATGCCTTCTCATCTCAAAAATGCCTTTCTTGTCTCCTTTCCATTCGATGGAAAACTTGAGGTGCTCCTTTACGGTTTCAAGTCGTTGCTCCAAAGTTGGAGGATCAAGGTGGGTTCCTGTTTCAAAATAATGCTTGATCTCATTGAAAATCCATGGGTAGCCGATAGACGCCCGACCGATCATGATTCCGTCTACACCAAACCTGTCACGGTACTCTTTGGCCTTTTCCGGAGAGTCGATATCACCGTTTCCAAAAATGGGAATATGTATGTCCGACTGGTTTTTCACCTCAGCGATATGACTCCAGTCTGCAACCCCTTTGTACATCTGCTGCCGCGTTCGCCCATGAATGCTGAGCGCCTGGATACCCACGCCTTGCAGACGCTTGGCCACCTCGACAATTTTTATATTATCATGATCCCAGCCTAGTCTGGTTTTCACAGTCACGGGTTTATTTACCCGTTTCACGATTTCGGCAGTCATGGCTTCCATCTTGGGGATGTCGAGGAGGATACCGGCACCGGCTCCTTTGCAAGCTACCTTTTTTACGGGGCAACCATAGTTGATGTCGATGATTTCCGGATCGGCCTCTTCAGCGATGGCCGCAGCCTCCCGCATAGACTCGATCTTATCCCCAAAAATTTGAATGCCAATGGGCCGCTCATAATCATAGATATCGAGCTTTTGCACGCTCTTGGCTGCATCGCGGATCAGGCCCTCCGAGGAGATGAATTCGGTAAACATGAGATCCGCACCATTTTGCTTACAGACCGCCCGGAATGGGGGGTCGCTCACATCCTCCATGGGAGCCAGGAGCAGGGGAAACTCACCGATTTCTATATCACCAATCTTTACCATCGCCTCAAATGATTAACCAACATCCTGATTTTTTGATTATTCCATTAATCAGAACATTTTTGCCGCAAAGTTAAATCAATTATGACCAATTCAATTAGTACGAACAAATCTCCCCTTCTTGACATAGTACTATTGATTGTATTGGTCGCCTTTGCCTCTACTATTATTCCATTTGCGCTCAAGGCTCTGAGTGAGCAAGTGGGCATTCGGCTGGGTTCGATTATCTTATCTCTCGATGTTGAGAACCCGAGCGTAGCGTATCAATACGGGATCATGACAATGCAGATAATTATTTCCGTGGTTAGTTTTATTCTCGTTCCGGCATTGTTCATCAAGCTTCATTTAGACATTAAATGGACGAAGCCTTTCGATTGGATGCATATGGACAGCCAATCGTTGCTTTTGCTCTTAGGACTCACGTTTAGTTTCATGATGGTTAATTCTATTTTCATCGAATGGAATATGAACCTACAGTTTCCAGAGCCCTTCCACTCAATGGCCAGGCAACTGGAGGATCAGGCGGAAGTCCTCACCAAATACCTCACGGCTTTTCAGAGCGTGCCCTACTTTTTATTCGCATTTTTGACGATAGCCATCGTTCCGGCTTTGGGAGAGGAATTTCTTTTTCGGGGAATCATTCAAAAGTTGGCCAGGGATGCTTTTGGTAATATACATGTGGCGATATGGGTGACTGCATTTCTCTTCAGTGCCTTTCACTTCCAGTTTTTTGGATTTGTACCCAGGATGCTTCTGGGGGCTCTGTTTGGCTATGTGTTTTATTATTCAGGAAATCTATGGTACGCCATCGGGGCACATTTCATCAACAACGGACTGACCCTGGTTTTGCTTTATTTATTTCAAAGCGACATTATCCAATACGACATTGAAAATACTGAATCCGTTCCCTTGCATACCGTGGGTATATTCCTTATTATAGGAGTTGTTTTGTTTTGGTATTTTATCAGACATTTTCAAAACAGAAGCATCACCCAAGATGAGTAATTGGCAAAAGGTATATGCAGATGGCCGGGAGCACAGGGCAGAGATTGTCCTGGCGGTATTAAAAGATGCCGGTCTTCAACCGGTCATGGTCAACAAAAAAGACAGATCGTACCAGTGGGGCCTTTTCGAAGTGCATGTATCAGCCGATGACGTGATCAAAGCCTTAAAGATTATTAATGATGACATCCAGTTCGAGTAAATCCGGTAAGTTTTCAGACCTGGCCATGCGCCTGCTCACGGGCGTATTGGGCTCGGCGTTTATGATCTTTGTGCTTGCCTACTTCAAGGACTGGGGTTTTTTTGCATCGTTTCTCTTCCTCACCGTCATGACCCAGTGGGAGTTTTACAAGCTCACCAAACAAGCCGGCCGAATACCGCTCAGGGTATATGGTTGTCTCATGGGGATATTGATATTTACTCTGGTCTTTTTGGTAGAGAAAGACATCGTTGGTCTTGACTGGTTGTATGTCGTACTGCCGCTCACCTCAGGTGTATATTTTATCAAACTGTACAAAAAGAATGAGGACAAGCCTTTTGTAAACATTGCATTTACTTTTCTCGGAATCGTTTATGTCGCTCTGCCTCTTTCGCTATTCAGCGTGGCGGCTTTCATCTCAGGAAACTATAGCTACGAAATAGTAATTGGAATATTCCTCATCCTTTGGGCCAGTGATACAGGAGCTTACTTTGCAGGCATTCAGTTTGGCAAGAGGAAGCTCTTTGAGCGGGTGTCACCCAAAAAGTCCTGGGAAGGCAGTGTAGGAGGAGCCATATTATCCCTGGCTTTTGCGCTGGGAGTATCCTATTATTTTCATGACCTGGCACCCTGGCAGTGGGTCACCATTTCTCTGATCCTGATCGTGACGGGTACGTATGGCGATCTGGTGGAGTCGCTCTTTAAGAGAAGCATGGAAGTAAAAGACTCTGGAAAAAAACTCCCCGGACATGGTGGCTTTTTGGATCGATTCGATGGCTTGCTGCTGGCTGTGCCGTTTATCGTCATTTTTCTCAAGTTCTTTTTTTAGACACATCTGAATCTTTGGCGAAAGCCGTTTTTTATCTGGCCGAATGATTATTTTCGTCCTGAAACAACATTCAAATAGACATGGGATACATCGAGCCCGCTCCTATCAAAGACAAGGAGAACCCCTTCGAATCCATGATGTCCAGGTTCAACGTGGCCGCAGATGCACTCGGACTGGACGATGAAATCTACAACGTATTAAAATCACCCTACAAACAAGCGATTGTTTCCTTGCCCATCACAATGGACGACGGATCTATCCGCGTGTTTGAAGGATATCGCGTGATCCACTCCAATATCCTGGGTCCCTCAAAAGGAGGGGTGCGTTTTGACCCCAATGTAAACCTGGATGAAGTAAAAGCCCTGGCAGCATGGATGACCTGGAAATGCGCAGTGGTGGACATCCCCTATGGAGGAGCCAAGGGCGGCATCAAGTGCAATCCACGAGAAATGTCGCCAGGGGAGATCGAACGATTGACCCGAACGTACACCCAAACGCTCAACGAAATTTTCGGACCCGACAAGGACATCCCGGCACCCGACATGGGTACTGGCCCAAGAGAGATGGCCTGGATGATGGATGAATACTCTAAGGCACAAGGCATGACGGTGAACGCTGTTGTCACAGGAAAGCCGCTTGTACTGGGAGGTTCGCTGGGTCGAGAAGAAGCCACCGGTCGTGGGGTAATGATCTCAGCCCTGGCCGCGATGGAAAAAATGAAAATCAACCCGTTCGAAGCGAAGTGTGCCATCCAGGGATTTGGCAATGTCGGCTCATGGGCCGGTAAGCTTCTGGAAGAGCGAGGTGTAAAAGTAGTGGCGATCAGTGATATCAGCGGAGCCTATTACAATGACAAGGGCATTGACATGAATGAGGCCATTATGTACCGAGACAAAAACAATCGAACGCTGGAAGGCTTCCCGGGAGCAGAGAAAATGGACGGAGATGAAATCTTGTTTCTCGACATAGATGTACTGATCCCCGCTGCCATGGAAGACGTCATCACCAAACACAATGCGGACAAAATCAAAGCGCGATTGATTGTGGAGGGAGCCAACGGCCCCACCTCAGCCAAGGCGGATAAAATATTACTCGATCGTGACATCTGGGCGGTACCTGATATTTTGGCGAATGCCGGCGGAGTGACGGTTTCGTACTTCGAGTGGGTACAAAACCGCCTGGGCTATAAGTGGACTCGCGAGCGGGTCAACCGAAGGTCGGATCGCATAATGAAAAGTTCCTTTAATCATGTCTATGAAGTGTCTGAAGAATACAATGTATCTTTGAGAATTGCGGCCTACATAGTGGCAATCGATAAGGTGGCCAACACCTATCGATACCGTGGAGGCTTCTAACCATTAACTAGCGACCGATCAAATGACAATTCACAAAGAGGGGCACAGGCTACTTACGATCTTTTTTATTTTTCTCCTTGGGGGCAACGCTTTTTTATACAACTATTACTCCGAGTTTATTGTCATCAATCAGGCTGTTGCCGGGGTAAGCGTCATACTATTCTTGTTGGTGCTTCAGTTTTTTAGAAATCCGAAAAGAACCATTGAGGCTCAGCCCAATCAGGTAATCGCACCGGCAGATGGCAAGGTAGTCGTCATCGAAAAAACACAGGAAGGAGAATACTTCAAGGATGAGCGAATTCAGATTTCCATCTTTATGTCGCCGCTCAATGTACACATCTGTAGAACGCCCATAGGAGGGGTGGTGAAATTTTTTAAATACCATGCGGGCAAATACCTGGTAGCCTGGCATCCCAAATCCAGTACAGAAAACGAGCGCACCACGATGGTCATCGAAAGTAAATCAGGCGTACAGGTTCTTGTACGACAGGTGGCCGGTGCCGTAGCCCGCCGGATCAAGTGGTACGTATCAGATGAGGAATTCGTCGATCAGGGTCAGGAGTACGGCTTCATCAAATTCGGCTCTCGCCTCGACGTGTATCTACCCCTCGATGCTGACATCAAAGTCTCCACTGAGCAAAAAACAACCGGAGGGAAAACCGTGCTGGCGGAATTATAATAGATGAATGAGGTATATGTTAACGGCTTATTCAGAAATGTAAGATGGTTAATCGTTCTTGTCTTAATGATATATTCGATAATTCTATCTTTAGTTTTTACCGTCGTAGTTTCTATTGAAATAAATTGGCTTGAAATTTTAGTCGTAGTTACTTTAGGAATTGTGTTTTCCTATTTTCTCCTCAATCACCTTATTAAATATGCTGATTGCAAAATTGAGAATGATGTATTTCGATTCAAGACTTTGATTGATACAATCGCCGTACAGCCCACCGAGATTACCAGCATTCATGTCATATTAAAAGAAACATTTCAGGTTTCCTTGAGAGTTTATTTCGTAAAGGAGGGTCAGAAATTGTTCAGAAAAATAGTGTGTAGGCGGGAGTTGGAAGGAGTTGATATTGATCCTAAGAGTCTAATAGAGGCATATCTTAATTGCCTCGATCAGCAAAAGTGAAGTTTTTGAAGTAAAACCGTTAAGCCCCGAACTTGTTCCGGTGTCTCTAGCGGATACCGGAATAAATACGACAATAATTAGAACAAAGGTTAATCAATTACTTCAAATTCTTCAGATTCACCACCTCCTTTTCGGTGAGCAGGCGCCACTTGCCTCGGGGCAGAACCTTCTTTGTGAGAGAGCTGTACATGGTGCGATCGAGTTTGACCACCTCATAGCCGAAGTGCTCAAAAATCCGCCGGACGATTCTGTTTCTTCCGATGTGGATTTGGATGCCGACGGTTTTTTTGGAGGCATCTAGTACCACTACATCGTCGATGTACGCAGGACCGTCTTCCAGTTTCACTCCACTTTTGATTTGATCGAGATGATCAGCAGTCAGGGGCTTGTCCAGCTCGGCCTGGTAGATTTTCTTGATTTTGAAGGAGGGGTGTGTCAGTCTTTGAGACAGTTCTCCATCGTTGGTGAGCACCAGGAGCCCGGTTGTGTTTCTGTCTAATCGACCCACCGGATATATTCTTTCTTCTGCGGCATCCTTCACTAGATCCATCACCGTCTTTCGGTCATGGGTGTCTTCCATGGTGGTGATGTAGCCCCGGGGTTTGTTGAGCAGGACGTAGACAAAGTTTTGTGGCTGGATGAGCTTTCCCTGGTATTTCACCTTGTCAGACTTCATCACTTTATAGCCCATTTCCGTGACCACCTTTCCATTGACCTGGATTTTTCCTTCGGCGATCAATGTATCCGCATCTCTCCGCGAGCACACTCCAGCATTGGCAATGAATTTGTTTAAACGGGCCGGGTAGGAAATACCTGTTGGTATTTTGGTGGGAATCTTAGACTTGGGATTGCGGTTTCTTCGCTGCATGAAAAGGATTTTCATGCAAAACTAACCGAAAAGCTAATCTTGCTCTTCGCCGATCTCGTTTTCTTTTTGTTCGAAATCTTTCAGGGTCGGAAGCTCGTTGAGGTCATTGATGCCGAAGTAGTCGATGAAGTTTTGGCTTGTGCCATAGATAATCGGGCGACCGACGCCCTCTGATTTACCTTTGATCTCGATCAGTTCCTTTTCCAAAAGCTTCTGTACCGCATAGTCGCAGTTCACTCCTCGGATTTGCTCCACCTCAGATTTGGTGACGGGTTGTTTGTAAGCGATGATGGCCAGCGTTTCCAGCGAAGAGTTGGAGAGACGTTTCTTCGACTGTTGCTTCAGCAAAATGCTGATACTGGATTGGTAGGCAGGTTTGGTTAAAAACTGAAACCCTCCTCCGCTTTTTACAGGTTCGAAGGAGTATTCGTCGGCTTTATATTTTTCCTGGAGTTTTTCTACTGCCTCTACGATGTCCTTTTCGGGCACATCAGCCTCAAACATCTCGGTCATACATGACTGCATTTCCTTGATGCTGATGGGTTTGGGAGAGCAGAAGACTAATGCCTCAATATGGTTGACCAGGTAATCCAATCTTAGCTTCCCTGCTTTAGTTTGGCATCGATGGACATAGTAGTATGGGGCACGGCTCTCAGTCGTTCTTTGCTTATCAAGTTTCCGGTTTCTTTGCAGATGCCGTAGGTTCCGTTTTTGATACGGATCAAAGCATTCTCCAGGTTAGTGATAAATTTTTGCTGACGAGCAGCCAACTGATTAAGGCTTTCTTTTTCTGCAGTATCAGCACCGTCTTCCAGCGTTTTCACGTTTCCGTAGGTTCCGTCAGTACCAGAGTCCTTTGTTTTGGTGATTGATTCCTTGATGTAGTTCAATTCATTCCAGGCCTTTTCGAGTTTTTCGTTGATCAGAGTTTCAAACTCCTTTAGCTCCTCAGCCGAATATCTCGTTTTCTCTCCATTTCCCATAATTCATGTATTCGCTTACTTGAAAAAAATGATGCGCTAATCTAATCGAACAGGTGGTAAAATAGAAACGAATAAGTCGCTCATTTTGGTCAACTTATTCACAATTAATTGGCTAAGCTGTGGACAATCAAGAGGCCCAGCCTTCTCGATCGAGGCTGCGGTATTGGATGGCCTCCGCCAAATGCTCAATCTGAATTTGCTCTTTCCCGGCAAGGTCGGCGATCGTTCGGGACACTTTCAAAATCCGGTCATAGGCCCTTGCGGAAAGCCCCAATTTTTCCATGGCCGTTTTGAGGAGGTTTTTGCCGGCTTCGTTGATCTGGCAGATGGATTTGACCATTTGGGAATTCATCATCGCATTGTTGAAAATCTCAGGGTGGTCTTTGAACCGTTCGGATTGAATCGCCCGAGCCTGGATCACGCGTTCGCGAATGGTCTCACTGGACTCAGCCTTTCGATCTTGGGTGAGCTGGTCAAAGGACACAGGCGTCACCTCGACATGAAGGTCAATGCGATCCAACAGAGGGCCGCTGACCTTGTTCAGATATTTTTGAACCACTCCCGGAGCACAGACGCACTCCTTTTCCGGGTGGTTGTAGAACCCACATGGGCACGGGTTCATGCTGGCAATCAGCATAAAATTCGACGGAAAGTCAATGGAAATCTTCGCCCGGGAAATGGTGACCTTTCGTTCTTCGAGCGGTTGGCGCATCACCTCCAATACCGTACGTTTGAATTCAGGAAGCTCATCCAAAAAAAGTACGCCATTGTTGGCCAGGGAAATTTCTCCCGGCTGGGGAATACCTCCTCCACCGACAAGTGCTACATCGCTGATGGTATGATGAGGTGACCGAAAAGGACGAGAGGCAATCAGTGAAGAGTTTTCTTTGAGCACCCCCGCGACCGAATGGATTTTTGTGGTTTCCAGAGACTCGTTTAGAGTTAGTGGAGGCAGTATCGAGGGTAGCCTTTTGGCCAGCATGGTTTTGCCTGCCCCGGGTGGGCCAATCATGATTACGTTGTGTCCTCCCGCTGCTGCGATCTCCAGCGATCGTTTGATGTTTTCCTGACCTTGTACATTGGCAAAGTCTGCATCGTATTCATTTTGATAAGTCTGGAATAGATCACGGGTATCATAATCCACCGGGATGATCGGCTTTTCACCGGTCAGGTGATCCACAGCCTCTTGCAGCGTTTCTACTCCGATCACCTGGAGCTTGTCAACGATACCGGCCTCTGAGGCATTTTCTTTGGGCACGATGAGTTGGGTGTAGCCTTTTTTCCTCGCCTCAATGGCTATCGGAAGTGCTCCTTTGATCGGTCGGACGATACCATCGAGTGCCAACTCTCCCATGATCACGCTTTTGTCCAGATCCAGAAATTCTGATTGACCTGAGGCTGCCATGATTCCAATGGCGATAGGCAGGTCGTAGGCGGAGCCCTCTTTTTTGATATCCGCCGGGGCCAGGTTGATTATGACTTTTTGCCGGGGCATGTAATACCCGTTTTGCTTGAGGGCTGATTCTACTCTTTGGGCACTTTCTTTGACGGCATTGTCAGGAAGGCCGACCATAAAAAATTTGGTGCCCGAGCTTACATTGACTTCAATTGTGATGATGTGAGCATCTACGCCATACACGGCGCTGCCATAGGTTTTAGCAAGCATAGATTCAAATAAAATACATGTTATTCGATTTGCTCATTCTGCTGCTCTTCTTTTTCTTCGGGTATGTTGATTTCTTCCGGTTCTTGGGTTGGAGTCACTTCCTCGGGCTCCTGAATGTCATTGGCGTGACTGCCTTGCTGGCTTTGATCATAGAGACGGGCTTTTATTTCTACTACCTCCTTTTCCAGTTTCTTGATTTTTCTATTTTTTACAAACAAGTGGATGTTTTCGACGACAATCTCTATTCCTAGAAGAGCAAGCCCTATTCCACCCAGTTTCAGCACCAGCCGTATCAACCCAATCCAGGTATTTATTCTATTGACTTCCCAGGGGACCCACTTATCGATGGTGTTCCAGTCCCAACGCAAAACCATGTTTTCGTGCTGAAAGGCTATGAACAGACATACAAAAAAGAAAAGCAAATAAATACCATAAAAGAAAGTCTTGAATCTCTTCATAGCCGAGTGGGTGCCGGTTTGTACAGTCTAGTAAATTTAGTTGAAAGATTACTTTTCGGGTGAAAAGAAAGGCATATATAATCAAAGTTATTTCAAGAGGATATTTGGGGAGCCATTCTAAGGGAAGAATAAATCTCAGAGTATCAGCGCATTAATAATCTCATATGGATTTGTATTCTTTTCGGAAAATCAAGAGAAATAATCTCGATTAATTTAATTACACATATCTATAAATTATATTGTGGTTGAGAAAATTAATTTTTGTAGGCTGCAGGTATAGTCCTACCCCGCCTAACTCTCCAGGCATCTGCAGTATATCGAAACGTCTAAATGTTAGCAGCATGAAGGAAATCAACAAATTGGTAGATCTGGTCAACCACAACCTAAGCAGTAACTTTGGGGTCATAGATTTGTCAGGGGAGATCCCTGACCCTGGCAAAGAACAGCAGCTGTACAATGGAGTGCTCAAGGGGGACTTCTATGATGATGAGGTGACCGCCAAGGGAATGTACCAATCCAACATCTATGATCAGCGATTCAGAATGCTGAAATCCAGATTGAGGTACAAGCTTTACGAGCTGCTCTATCACCTGGACTTTGAAACCCCTCATTTCAACTTTACTACCCAAAAAAAACTGGAGTGCGTTGGCAACCTGCATAAAGCCAGGATATTGTACGAACTGGGAGAATGGGATATGGCGGAGAAGCAATACAACAAGGTTATTGTTTTGGCTACGGAATGTCAGTTTACCAAAGAGTGGATAGAGGCTCTTGAGCTAAAGCGAAAAGTATTGGCTAAAGAACACAAGCCGACTGATTTTGAGCTTACCATAAAGGAACTCGAGCAGCTAAGAAAAACACATCAGCTGGAGTCCGAGGCGGAGGATCTGTTTTTACGCATCGAATTATTACTTTCTAAGTCCATCCATTCGCGGAATGTGAGCGGTGATGCGGCAAAAGAGGCGATTGATCAGATGCAAGCCATTTACGATCAGACCCAGTCTTACGGTGTATTTGAAAAGATCCACTATCTCCGAATTTGGTTGTTCATGCTTGAAGGCGAGTTTGAAAAATTGGATAAATACCTGACCGACACCTATTCGAATATCGGCCAACTCAAGGTCTCATCCGAAAGATTTGACCATGCTTTTCATTTTCAAACGTTGGCAAAAAACCACCTCATTCTTGGACAATTTGACCAGGGCCAAAAGGCAGTGCTGAAGGGCCTGGAATTTTTGGACAAGTCCACGGAGGCCTGGTTTTTTATGCATGAAGTGGGATTCCTTATTGCCGTACACCGAAAGGACTACAGCCAGGCATATCAGGTTTTGGCTCAAGTCATGAAAAACCCTAACTACGGGCGCGCTTCGGAGAGCATTGCCAACCGCTGGAAGCTACTGAAGCTCTATTTGAATTTTGCGATGCCAGATCAGGGAATTCAAAAACGTATTCGGTTCTATGACATCTATGAGGCCTCGCAATCCTATTTCAAGGAGCTCAAGGGTTATCGAATTTCCCTTTACTTTCTGGAATTCATCCACAATCTCAACAAAGAGTCATATGATTTGGCGGTAAGCAAGCTCGATGAGTTGGAAGCGTATTTTTACAAAAACCTCAATGATCCGGGTAAAAATCAGAGGGAAAAACAACTGCTGAAAATGCTAAAAGTTTTGAAGTCTTCTAATTTCTCCGTTGCAGAGACTAAGGACAATGTGCAGGCCTACTATGCAAAAATGGGAGAGAAAAAGATAGATAGCCATTTTTCTGACTTTGAAATAATCCCATACGAAGACCTGTGGGAGCTGGTACTGAATGCAGTTGATTCCAAAATGCATCGGGTCAGGTAGCCTCAACATTCTTTTCAAAATATCGGCACATCAATGTAAGCTCACACCCAGAGCACTTAGGCTTCCTTGCTAGGCATATATATCGACCATGCAAAATCAGCCAATGATGAGCTTTTGGTATGTGTTCCTCCGGAATGTTTTTGACCAATTGCTTTTCTACTTCAAGTGGAGTCCTTGCATTTTGTGTGACCAGGCCCAGCCTTTTAGATACACGAAAAACATGGGTATCCACTGCCATGCTAGGCTGGTTGTATACTACGGACGAAATGACGTTCGCGGTTTTTCGTCCGACTCCTGGAAGTTTTTGTAATTCTTTGAGATCGGAGGGCACGACAGAGTTAAAATCTTCAACCAGCATTTTGGCCATCCCTAGCAAGTGCTTGGTCTTGTTGTTGGGGTAAGAAATGGATCTGATGTATGGAAACAGTTCATCAAAATTAGACTTAGACAAATCTTCAGCGGTCGGAAATGTTTCGAAAATTGCCGGCGTGACCATATTTACCCGCTTGTCAGTGCACTGTGCGCTGAGGATGACTGCTACCAGGAGCTCGTAGGGATCCTGATACTCCAACTCAGTTTCGGCATTGGGACTGTGTGTGCTGAAGTGCTCTATAAAAAAAGAATACCTCTCCTTTCTGTTCATGATGTGAACATAAAAGAGAGGTACGTGAAATCAAAATCTCTCAGGTGAACTACGCTTCCTTTTCGGAGGAATAGGTAGAAGAGAAGTTGAAAATTCTTTGCAAGGCAAGATCCGAAGGGTTGAAGAACAAGTTGTCCAACAGTCTCAAATCAAACTTCATGTCGAACAATTCGGCACCCAAGTCTGAGTCGCAGAGAGCGGCTTGTTCTATTTCGGATTTTTCTGATTCGGTAGATTCATCATAAAGGTAGCGAATCAAGTCAAGTTCGGTAAACAGTGTTGTCATAGGCGATATTTCTTTGCTCCATTTTTTTACGCAAATTGATCAAAGCATATCGCATTCTACCTAACGCCGTGTTAATACTCACATTGGTTGATTCCGCTATGTCTTGAAAACTCATTTGCATAAAATGCCTCATTATCAAAACTTCACGTTGTGACTCGGGAAGTTCCTGAATGAGTTTATTCAAAACTGCGTTGGTATCTTGCTTTATCTGAACGGACTCTATTGAGTCTTCTGCAAAGTCCAGTGTATTAAACACCCGACTGCCATCCTCCATTACGATCGTTGGGTACCGCTTACTTTTTCTGAAGTAATCAATCGCCAAATTGTGCGCGATCCTCAATACCCATGGCAAGAACTTTCCTTCTTCGTTGTATTTACCGGACTTGATGGTTTTTACCACCTTGATAAATGCATCTTGAAGTAAATCCTCCGCAATGTATTTGTCTTTTACGATCAGATAGATCGTGGTGAAGACCCGGGACTTGTGACGAGATACGAGTTCCTCAAAAGCCTCTTCGCTTCCGCTTTTATAGCTTGATACCAACAAGCTATCACTAACACCTAAATTATTCATTTTTACACCTGTTTGTTGAACGTAGAATTTTAAGCCATAGTATTAATCAGGTTTAGAAAATTCGGTTAACAGGTTTTTGGGGATATCAAAGCTATCAATTCATGGAATTGAATCCAAACAAAAATATAATTTAAATTATATTTTATATTGAAATTTTTCTATTCCGACAACTGATCGCCCGTTGGGGGAATTGATATATCTAAGACAAAAATGAACTTTTATCCCCCCAAAGCGGGTTAGGATAAAAATTCAAATTATATGAAAGCAATATGGAATGATCAGGTGCTTGCGGAGAGCGAAGACACTATAGTGGTAGAAGGAAATCATTATTTTCCCAAGGACTCGATTAATAAGGAATTCTTCAAAGAAAGCGATACGCATACGACGTGCCCATGGAAAGGTGTGGCAAGCTATTATACTGTAGAGGTAGAAGGAAAGACAAATAATGATGCGGCTTGGTTCTACCCATCTGCTTCAGAGCTTGCCAAGAATATAGAAAACTACGTGGCTTTCTGGAAAGGCGTGGAAGTGACTAAATAATCAGAACAATATGGGCCCTATGACGATTTCTTTAAAATCGGAACCGTTCTCCGGCAGGTAGCCATAACGTATGCCCACATCAAAAAGTAGCAAGTAACGCATGAGGTTGAAATTGAACGAAACCTCGGCACCAAAGGAATTCAACCGATCATTTTTATTCATAGATTGGCCAAAGCCATAGTCATAGAAGGCATTTCCGTAAATTCTTTGAAGGTTAATCAGAGGCCCCAGATGCCAGTCCATGTAGGCGATGGGCAGTGTGTAGTTAATTCCTAAATTGGCATATTCGTCATAGGCCGTATATCCATAACCTCTGGTATAAGCCACAGGTGATTTGAAGGCGTAATTCTCGATATCCTGCGCCTGATACGAACCTCTCAGATAAAAAGAATGATGCTTGAAAAGTCCCGGGAGATAGAACAAACCTTCGGTTCCAAATAAGGCGCTGGTAGAATTACCCCCAAAAGGTGTGTCATAATAGTGAAGTTCGACCACCTGGCCCCACTTCGGTCGGATGTCCAGTTTGGATCGCTTGAGAAGTCTCGAAAATCTCATTGAGGATTTGATGGATCGAAGTGTCCCGTTCCCGCTTTGTTCGAATCCTACTCTTGAGGCAGTATAGTTTTCAACCTTGGAGATTTCTAGTTTTGAGCCAAACACCAATCCACGATGGTACTTAGAATTAGTCAGGGTCAGGGGTACTCGAAACCCTGCCGTCCAGGTATTTTCATCCCAATAATACTGCGTTGGGACACCTGTGGTGTCGCGTAGTATTGCGGCCCTGTTTCCAAAGTCACCCCCCAAATCCAGGATGGGATAAAGAGCCTGGTAGCTAACGTCAAAACCATATCTCCAGGCATTTTCTGCTGTATTGTAGGTCAGGACTCCCTGCATCCGTGTCGTGCTTAGCAGGTCCATCGAGACCAGGCCGACCGAGATGTCATTGGCCGATGAGGCCTCCGATGTAGGCAGCACCGCCAGCCCCCAGCTTACTGGCCTAAGACTCCTAGCCGTTCTGTTGTATTTTTTGATGTCATACTTTACGGAAGACGTATTGTAGAGCTCATCAGAGATGTCTTCGTTTTCCACCATGGTTTCTTCAAAGCGGGTTCCTATGTACTTAACTTCCTCTTTTGGAATCCACAGATCGGGACTCACAGAGGTTTGCACAGCATTCATACCATCTACAAAAAAGTCATTATACAGTATCTGGCCATCCGTAGTAAGTGCCGGATTGAACGCCCCGTATTTGGCCTGGGTCACCAAATACTCCTTTTGAGACTTCAGGTCGAGTGCATATATATTGTCAATTCCATTGAAGGTGGAGTTGAAATATAGGTGGCCACCATGCATGACGGGGTGCCCGATATTTTCGTCCTGAGAAGTATAGAGAACTTTCTCCTGGCTGGTTTCAACATCAATTTGTACAATCTGCTTACCATCCCCGACATGCTTGAGCGAAATGATTGACTTTCCATCGGGGCTAATGACCGGCATGGAATAGAAATGATTTTCCGGATTGTCAAATCTACGGATCATGTCCCCTGTATTTCCATCCAGCAGGTAAATAGAGTACTCCGAAGTTATACTCTGATGAGTAGCTACCAGCAACTTGCCATCAGACGAAGTGGCTACCGAGGTGTAGCGTTCTTTTTTGGATAAACGACTGAGCTGGCCGGTTCGGAAATTCAATTTTTTAATGTCTGAATAGGTTCTTCTATCCCACCTAGGGTCGAAGGTACTTTCGATCCATACCACTACAGAGTCGTTGGCACTCAAAAACTCAGAACTTATGTAGGGCCCCAGCGTATGAATGCTTTTTTCCTGGCCATCAGGCCGGATGATCACAAATTGTGAAATGTCACCAAAGCCTGATTTGATGCAAAAAACAGAACCATCGGATAGAGGCTTGGGGAATCTGTAGTTGACATAAACCTCTTTGGATTCCTTGTTGATAATATCGAAGGGAGTTGGTTCAAAACTGCTGAGCTGTTGGGAGAACAACTGTTTTTGTTCCTCGAGCATTTCATCATAGGTAGGCACAAGATATTTGCCTGTATGTTTTTTGATCGAGTTTGAAAATGTAAAAGGAATGAAGGGTTTGGAGAAGGCATTTTGGGTGATGTCGTCCCATATGTGCGGGCCGTATTTGTTCTTCAGATGTGTGGTCATCAGATAACCCGTCACGTAATGATTTGGGACAAAATCCCTAAATGAATTTAAGTGCTGTTTGTAGTAGTGAAACCCTCCTTTTTCCATGGTGTTGGCTTTGAAGCTCATCAGGAACGAGGGCACCCTACCCCTGCCCGTCCGGCCCATGGCGGTCTCCAGCCCCACCGCATCGCCTTCAAAAAACCAAGAAGGGGCGGCGATACCCGGCCAGACAGAAGCCGTGTATTCTCCAAAGAGGTAGTAGAAAGTTTTGGTAAACCCGGATAGAGATTTCTCAAACTGAACCATATGCCGGTACTCGTGCGCAATCAGTTTTTCCATCCAGTGGTCGTTGCCCAAGAACTGATAGCCCTGCGGCGCTAGAGTGAACAACTCAGATCGATAAGGCCCGATGGTCACAAAGCCATTGGAAGTGGTGTGTTGGTTTTGGAGTATCACGGGAAACCGTCGAGGAGATGCGCCAAGCGTTCGGCTGCCTGGCTCATATACACTCTCCAGAATATTGGTGGCCCGCTGGGCTTCTTTTTCAAACCCTTCGGTAAATATGACTCGAAAGTGGGGACTTTTGATTTGTTGCCATTTGACAGATGCAGGCAGGTTGGGTAATACGGATCCGCTAATTGCGGACTGTCCCCATCCTGAGAAGGTAAGAAACAACAAAGCTATGAAGAGAAAGGCCCTCACTATATAGCAACAGATTGAAAAGCCCTTATCAGTTTATTCATGTCCTTTTGGTCGTTGTACAAATGGGGCGATACCCTGACAAAATCACCTCTAAATGATACGCTAACCCTATTGGCCTGAAGGGACTTTTGAATGGCCTCCAGCTTGCCTTCCGGTATTTTTATTCCAAAAATATGGGCGCTTCGCAAATCCTGATCTTCTACATAATATCCCAATTCCCTGAGCTGATTCACGGGACCTTCAATTAGGCTTTTGCAGTATTCCTGGATGTTTTCCGGTCCCCATTGAATCACTTGTTTTAGAGAGGTGACGAGCATGGGGTTCAATATGAAATTACTTTTTTCTCCCATATCGTATCGAAGGCTGCCAGGTTGAAACTCTTTCTGGTAATTGACGAGGTGAGAAAACTTCTCGCTGTCTTTTCGGGTGATCCAACTAAATTCGATGGGGTCACCATCATCGAAGGCAGGACCATAGTAGGCCAGGCCAACGCTGTACGGCCCCAGCAACCATTTGTAGGCCGCTACGATCAAGGCATCAGGGCGAATCTCTTGCACGTCAAACGGTAAGGCACCCACAGACTGGGTACCATCAATGATCAGTAAAGACCCTACCTCATCACATTTTTTTCTGATAGCTACAAGATCAAAAAGAGTCCCGTCTGACCAGTGGACATTGCCAAGAGAAACCACACGGGTTTTGTTATCTATGGCGTTCAATATTTCTTCGTTCCATTTTTCGCCCCGACGAACTTCCGTTTCAGGAGAGTTCACAATATGGAGCTCGCCACCTGTTTTATCACAGAGGTTCATCCAGGCATAGATGTTACTGGGGAACTGCGCTTGAGTCACCACCACCTTTTCACCTTTATTGAGCGTGACATTGTTTGCTACTGTGGCGATCCCATAAGAGGCAGACGGTATTGACGCGATCCTGTTCGGGTCTGGGTTGTTGATCAATTTGGAAAACAGGGTCTTCAGAGTGTTGGTTTCGTTGAAGTAGTCCTCGCCTGTGATTTTGTTGGGCTGGCACTTTCTTACAATTCCTTTTTTACCTGCGTTTACCACTTTCTTCATAAGAGGCCCCATGTTGGCGCAGTTGATGTAGGCCGTTTTTCGGCTGAGCTGAAATTTATCTCTCTGGAATTTCATATAGATGAATTAATATGGGAAGTTAATTGTGAAAAATTGTTCAACCGAATAATGTACACGAACTTTATTGATCACGAGCCAATAATGGAATATGACTAAAGTCCTGCTCTTTGATTCTGTCCAACAGTCGGAAGCGACTCTACCTCTCAACGAAATAAAAACGCTGAGGGTTGAAGGAAAAGAGCTATGTATTGTTCGAACTGCCGAAGGGATCTTCGTTTTTGAAAAAGAATGCCCACATCGGGGGTTTGATCTGACCAATGGGCATATCAATGGTCAGAGCGAGGTGGTCTGTCCGTATCATGCGTATCGGTTTCACCTCAAGACAGGAGAGGAGGGATTTCAGCAATGTGAGGATTTGAAAGTATTTTCAACTCGTCTGGTTTCAGATCAAATTTTTATAGAACTCTAATTATCATTAGCGCTGTAAATGATTCTCACATTCAACGCACGATCAAACTGACTTATCTGATATTTACTTTCTTCAACTAAAAGATTTGTCTCGACAAATTCTAACAACTCTATGCTTTCTGCAATGGTCAGACCGTCAAAAAAAGAGAGTTTGGAAAAACGCTCATATTCGAAGATGGTTGGAAGAACAGTCCTTAATTTCTCATATAGCTTTCCGTTAGTTCTTGGGTGATTATCAAATGACTCGATCACCTCTTTGACGAGTAAGGCTAGATTTTTAGGAATCTCCTTGTGCTGAAAAGTAAAGGTCATAGGATAGACATGGCCTTTACTATTCAGTCGATGATATCCTTTTATTTCTGTTTTGTTTTCACCGGAGAATCTCTTTACGATCAACATTTTCACTTCTTCCAATCTGTCCACCAATTTTCTTGTATGGCTTCTAATAGAGTGATGTCCGGGATTCATTTTGAATAGAATCCGATCAAGTTCAGTATTCTGAGAATCCAATTCCTGGACATGAACCCCCAAGGCATTGACAATCCAGACGTTTTCTTTTGATTCCATTTCTGGATTGGAGCAAGAGGTAATAGCCCATGAAACGGCTAGCAAAGCACATAAGAAAATCACTCTGGTCATGTTAGGAATATGGTTGAGTAAAATGAGCGTTAATTATTCGTCTAAGGAAGGCAGTTCAAAGTTCGAAAAGACATTTTCTTCCTTCATCAACTCTTCGATTGCTTCTGCTTTTCTTGGAGCCAGGTTTGACAAAAGCTCACAGCCCTCCTGAGTGACAAGGTAGTCATCTTCGATCCTTACCGGAATGTTCCACCACCTTTTTTCCACCGGGCTCCCCTCCGGTATGTAGACCCCAGGCTCAATGGTGATGACCATATTTTCTTCCAGCGCATTATAAAAACCTTTGTCATGTACATCCAGACCGATGTGATGGCAGCAGCCGTGAGGATAGTATCGGTTTCGCTCGGTCTTTGGGTTCACGATGTCCTGATACTCGGTCGAATTGTAAATACCCAGTTCTACCAACCCCTCGTTGATTATGTCTCGGGTGATTTCATTGAGCCTCGCAAACGACGAACCTGCTTTGCATTCATCAGCCGCAGCCTGCTGTGCTTTGTACACCAGATCATAGATTAGTTTTTGCTCTTTGGAGAACGTCCCATTGACAGGAATGGTCCGGGTCACATCTGCAGTGTATCCATGGTACTCCGCCCCCAGGTCCATCAAGATCAATTCTCCATCCTCTATGGCAGGTTTGTAGTTGTCTATGTAATGCAGAACGCAGCCGTTATGCCCGGCACCTACGATACTGGGATACCCCTCATACTCTGCCTTGTATTTTTTAAAAACAAACTCATGAATGCCCTGCACTTCAGCCTCAGACATGCCGGGTCTCATGGCCTTCATTACTTCTACCTGACCAATGGCTGAGATGTTTACCGCTTTGCGCAAAAGCGTCAATTCTTCTTTGGTTTTAATTCCGCGGAGTTCGTTCATGTAGACATCCAGGAGCGTCACATCCAAATTATTGACTCGGGGCTCAATGGTGAGATTTTTTTGATCATAGTTCACTTTGTCCTTAAACTGCTCTATCAAATCGTAGAGATCCCCCTCTTCCTGAGTGTCTCTAACGTCATTGAAAAAATCGTAGAACAGAACCTTGTCAAACCCGGAGAAGTCAATGTTGAACTTTTCAAAATCAGGGGAAAGGAGCGTAAGGTTGATGTCCAGTTTTTCCGAGGCTTCTTTAGTGGTAAGCCGGGTTCCATCGTACAATTCAGCCAAAGGATCACCGGCCCGGATAAAGAGTAATTCATCAAACCGTTTCCTGCCTACCTTTTGCTCTTCCTTAAAAACAAGTAGTAGCGAATGAGGCGCTGAGTGTCCTGTGAGATAGTAGAAATTTGGATCCTGATGATAGACGTAGCTCACATCATTGGCCCGGTTTCGTATGGGGTTGGAGAAAAATACAGCCACTGAATTAGCTGGCAATTTTTGTCTAAGCAGCAGTCGTCGTTCTTTGTGAAAATCAGAAGTCAAGAAATCATCGGGCTTCTCCTGGCCCAAACAAGCAGCAGAATTGATGACCAGTGCAATTAAAAACAAGGAAATACGCATAACGCAAAATACCGAAATAATTGTTAAGCCTTCTACGAAAGTGGTTAGGAGGCAATCCCTGTATACAAAGGGCAATAAAAAACCCTGTCGAGTTGGTATCCAAGACAGGGTCGTTTTACACTTTTATCAAATTTCTTCTATGCGGCCTTCTTCAGGTTTTCTCTCTTAACGCTCACTTCGAGCTTTTTGATATGAATCATACCTAATTTATCCATTACCCACATGATCAAATAAGTTGGATCAATCTCGTGCCATCTAACACCACCGAAGTTGGCTCTGTTGCCATGCTTGTGGTGGTTATTGTGATAGCTCTCTCCCATCATGAGGAAATCAAAAGGCAACAAATTCTTTGAGGTATCCCCTACTTTGAAGTTCACATATCCATAGACATGAGCAAACCAGTTGATGATTGCACCGTGAATAGGGGCCATCAGATAAGTTGCTGGCAATGCCAGCCACATCCACCATTCTGTAGCGTACAGATAGAAGAAGTAGGTATATGCAGCACCCCAAGCGATTCTTGAAACCCAGCTACGAGCAAACTTGTCAAATGCAGTCCACTCAGGTACATTGTCAGTAAACCTTGCGTCAACCTCTACCTCTTTGTTAGTGATTGCAGAATATGTGGTCTTGGTTTTCCACATCATCTTAAAAATATTCTCATCATATTTTGGGGAATGAGGATCCTGTGGGGTATCCGCATAGGCATGGTGCATTCTGTGCATGATGCCGTATCCATAGGCACTTAGATAATTAGCCCCCTGGAAAACCCAGGTAAGGATGAAGCAAAGCTTCTCTCCAAATTTGGACATGGTAAAAGTCTGATGTGCCGCATACCGGTGCAAAAAGAAAGTCTGGAAAAACAAGCCTCCATACCACAGTACCAACATTAATATTAAAATCTCCATAGTTTCGCTTTTAATTGTAACCTTGTAGACAAGCTCAGGTCAATTTTGTGACAAAGAACGGTAAAAAAATTCAATAAATTTCCGAGACCTGCATTTTGCCTTTTCGTATTCTATCTTTGCCGATTGAAATTTCACAACGCGAATGCCTGAAAATGCTTCATCCAACGGTCAGTCAAGTGTAGATCATCTCGATCCCAAAAACTTCATCATAGTCAAAGGTGCCAGGGTCAACAACCTCAAGAATCTGGATGTCGCCATTCCCCGGAATCAGCTAGTGGTCATCACGGGTCTTTCTGGCTCTGGCAAGTCCTCCCTGGCATTCGATACACTTTTTGCCGAAGGGCAACGAAAGTATGTAGAAAGCCTAAGTGCCTATGCACGGCAGTTTCTAGGACGAATGGAAAAACCTGAGGTGGATTACATCAAAGGAATTTCTCCGGCTGTTGCGATTGAGCAAAAAGTTAACACCCGCAACCCGAGATCCACCGTGGGAACAAGCACCGAGATCTATGATTATCTCAAGCTCCTCTTTGCAAGAATTGGAAAAACCATTTCACCCATCAGTGGAAATGAGGTAAAAAAAGATTCTGTCTCTTCGGTAGTCAATGCCATCAATGAAATAGAACAGGGAACCAAATTTATGGTGGCTGCTCCGCTGGAGCTGATCAATGGAAGATCTCTTGAAGACGAGTTCAATATTCTACTCAGCAAGGGGTTCACCCGGATTTTGGTCAACGAGGAATCGCAATATATAGAAGAGGTCGACCCACAGAAGCTTGACCCCAATGATGTCGAAATACTCATCGATCGGTTGAGTGTCAATGCAGAGGATGAAGATGCGGTTTTCCGATTGGGTGATTCGGTGCAGACCGCATTTTACGAAGGACATGGCAGTTGTCATATCCACTATCGTGGAGAAAAGGTCGTGAAATATTCCGATCGGTTTGAGCTGGATGACATGGTGTTTGAGGAGCCATCGGTCAACTTGTTCTCCTTCAACAATCCCTATGGTGCCTGCAAGCGATGTGAAGGTTTTGGCAATGTTTTGGGTATTGACCCAGATTTGGTGATTCCAGATAAAAATCTATCGGTTTTCGAAAATGCCATCGTGCCCTGGCGAAGCGAAAACATGAAGAAGTGGGTACAGCCGCTTATTGACATGGCAATGGATATTGACTTTCCGATCCATCGATCCATCAAGGAGCTTACCGAAGAGCAGTACGAACAGCTGTGGAATGGCAAGGGAAAGTTCAAAGGAATTCATGCTTACTTTCATTTTCTGGAAAGCAAGCTGCACAAAATCCAGTACAGGGTGATGCTCTCACGATACCGCGGAAAAACCACATGTCCTGAGTGCAAAGGGACACGTCTGAGAAATGATGCGGGCTTTGTGAAAGTTCAGGGTCATTCGATTACAGAGCTGGTGCTGATGCCTATCTCAAAGTCACTTGAGTTTTTCAATAATCTGGAGCTCTCGGATTATGAACAGCAAGTGGCCAAAAGGATCTTGAAAGAAATCACCAACCGGCTCTCCTACATGCACGAAGTGGGGCTGGGTTATTTAACATTGAATCGACTAACGTCGACTCTATCTGGCGGAGAATATCAAAGAATCAAATTGGCAACATCGCTGGGAAGTGCCTTGGTGGGTTCTATGTATATCCTGGACGAGCCAAGCATTGGACTTCACCCCAGGGACACGACCAGATTGGGTAATGTACTCTTTACCCTTAGGAATTTGGGCAATACGGTGATCGTCGTGGAGCATGAGGAGGAGGTAATGCGACGGGCAGATCAAATTGTGGACATTGGTCCGGCAGCCGGTACTCACGGCGGCAATTTAGTTTTCCAGGGTAACTGGGAGAAAATCCTAAAAGAAAAGGACTCAGTGACAGCTCGCTTTCTTAATGGCACGGAGTTCATTGAGGTGCCAAAAAACAGGAGAAAATGGTCTAAATCTATCTTGATCAAAGAAGCCCGGGAAAACAACCTCAAATACATCAATGCCGAAATTCCCCTTGGTGTCTTGACTTGTGTGACTGGTGTAAGCGGTTCCGGTAAATCCACATTGATTCGCAAAATTCTCTATCCTGCCCTCGGTAAAATATTTGGGATCACCGGAGAAGAAACGGGCAAATTCAGTGAACTGGGTGGAGACTATGATCAGATCGACAAACTGGAAATGATCGATCAGAATCCTTTGGGCCGAAGCTCTAGATCCAATCCCGTTACTTACGTGAAAGCCTATGATAATATCCGGTCACTATTTGCTGATCAAAAGGAAGCCAAACAAAGAGGGCTCAAGCCTGCTCATTTCTCATTCAATGTAGAGGGAGGCCGCTGCGAAACCTGTCAGGGTGAAGGTGAAGTGAAAATCGAGATGCAGTTTATGGCCGATCTTCACCTTACTTGTGAAGAATGTAAGGGCAGACGATTTAAGGATGAAGTTTTGGAAATAGCCTATAAGGACAAAAGCATCGCAGACATTCTTGACCTTACAATCGAGGAGAGCTTAGAATTCTTTGCTGAAAACCGAGCAATCGTTTCTAAACTCAAACCCCTGGATGACGTTGGTCTTGGCTATGTCAAGCTAGGTCAAAGCTCCAATTCACTCAGTGGAGGCGAGGCACAACGAGTAAAATTGGCTTCTTTCTTAGGAAGAGGGCCGTCGGCTGCAAGTGAAAGGGTCCTGTTCATTTTTGACGAGCCTACTACGGGACTGCACTTCAAGGATATCGAAAAACTGCTCAAATCTATTAATGCACTGGTCGATCAAGGCAATACAGTTGTGATCATCGAGCACAATATGGAAGTGATCAAGTCGGCTGACTGGATCATCGACCTGGGCCCGGAGGGTGGAGACCAGGGCGGCGAAATATGTTTTGCCGGTACTCCGGAGGAGATGGTCAGGCTGGACAATAACTATACCGCGACTTTTTTGAAGGAGAAGCTCTAAGAGATCCTTCTGGATAAGATTGAGCTACTTTAGCAACAATTTTTGTGTAAACCTGACTGCATCATTGGTCTCGACGTTGAGCAAGTACATTCCCGGCATGATGTCGCTTGTAGGCCAGGTGTACTGGGTTGGCTGAATGTTTTCTTCTGAAATTACCCGTCCGAACACATCATAAATAACTAACCGAACTCTCTCATGTCCGAATCCTGTGAGATCAATGGTAAAATGACTACTGCTCGGATTCGGATACACCGAAATGCTATTGTCGACCTTGTCCACAGAAGTGATTACTAACTGCCCCCATGCGGTCTCTTCACGTCGGCTGATGAACTCCTTCAACCCATAGCGTACATGAAATTGATCCAGGCGATTATTATAGCTATTGTTGAAATCATCAATGGTGAATCCCCAGTCTAGCGTACGATATACATCCGCCTCGGCAGAACTTTGAATTTGATCTTTTATTTCATCGATCCTAGGAAACAGGATTGAGCTATTAAAGGATGAGTTGAGAGTTTCCAAGACGATAGAGGAGTACAAAGAGTAATACTTCGGAATAGCCATGAGCCGTTTGGCAAGTGGTCGGTTGTCATTTTCAAAAAACCAATTGTAGATGTCAAACTCGGCCCAATCGATATCGAACCAATCCACACCCAGGGTGTTGTCCAGATCATAAGGTATGTAGTAGAACAATCCGTCGGCTGGATTCTCATACAAGTAGAAGTTATTCTGATTGACACTGTAGTTGTCCCAATGCGCGATCAGCGTTTCCACAGCAAGCGCCCTCAAATACGACTCTAAATGTAGGACTTTTTCTATTTCCGAAATAAATGTGGCATCCGGAGTATTGTTGAGCACATCAATGAAATGGGCCAGACCTGAGTAGTCATCCACTTCTTCATTGATCTTGAGCTCGTAGGCCCTTCGACCGTTGGATTCAAATTTGTACTCATTGGGGTCGGAACCCAGGTAAACTAGGTCCGCAGGGTAAAGGCATTTGTACAGGTTGCCGTTTTTGTTTCCAAACCGCTCTTCGATATACTCTTCATCTATGTGCTCCACATGAATGTACAAGCCCTTGTATTCTTCATTGATGTAAAACTCCGTATGTCTGGATCGCGACGCCAGCGCACCTGCCTCAGCCATCAAATCCCAGCACAGCTTGGCTCGGATGATTGAGGGATCATTGTGCTCCCCATTGATGTTGAGTTTTTCCAGCCCTTTATAGTCACGCCCTTGCTCAAAGGAATTGATTGATATCTTGAACGATTTTTTTTGAGAGTATCTGGAAGTATTGCCCCTTAGTCTGAACCCGATATTGGTGAGCGTATCAGCACCATCATCTGTTTCGATAATTACCGTGGCAGGGTATTCCTCATCACTTTGTTCATTTCCTTCCTGAAGAACGATGTTCAGATAGGCTGTGTCAATTAGAATATCAATTCGACCCACAGACTCATCCCCAAAAACCGATCCTGGGGATGGATTGATGTATTGGGCCAGGGTCGGGGTCTGTGCACCAATGCAAAAAAGGAATATGTTGACAATCAGGCGATTCATTTTTTTAGAATCTACAAGTAAAAATACTGCTTAAATCTGTCATTTACGCCAAACCCTTTGAGGGTACGATCGTTTAGACATTTAAAATTATTGTTTAACAATTTTGAAAATTCTTTTAACAGGCGTAACAGGCTACATTGGTAAGCGACTGCTGCCTACTCTGATACGAGAGGGACATCAGGTCGTGTGTTGTGTGCGGGATATCAATCGATTTGTACATCCAAAGGGAAATGAATCACAGGTCGAGGTGATCGAAGTAGATCTGCTGAAACCTGACACACTGCAGCGCATACCCAAGGATATCGATGCCGCTTACTATCTGGTACATTCTATGTCCTCCAGTCGCAATTATGAAGAGTTGGAAACCAGCTCTGCCAGAAACTTTCGAGAAGCACTGGAAGAAACGAGCGTCGAACAAGTGATCTATCTGAGCGGTATAGTCAATGAAAACAGTCTATCTAAGCACCTGAATTCCCGTCTCGCCGTGGAGGTAGAGTTAGGGTCGGGGTATTATCACCTTACCGTATTCCGTGCTGGTATTATCATTGGCTCTGGTAGTGCATCTTTTGAGATAATCCGTGATTTGGTAGAGAAGCTGCCGATCATGGTGGCGCCCAAGTGGCTCAATACCCGATGCCAGCCGATTGGTATAGTGGATGTGATCAATTATCTCTTTAAATCACTTCACAACCTGGAAGTCTATGACAAAAGCTTTGATATTGGTGGACCGGAGGTGCTCAACTATCGGGAGATGCTTCTGGGGTTTGCCAAGGTACGAAGGCTGAAAAGGTGGATTTTTATAGTGCCTGTAATGACGCCAAGGCTTTCTTCGTATTGGTTGTACTTCATCACATCGACCTCCTACAAATTGGCAACGGCCCTCGTTGACAGCATGAGTGTGGAAGTCACCTGTAGAAAAAGTCCAATAAATGAGATTTTGAAAATCAAACCCATGGACTACCAAACAGCCCTTAATCGTGCCTTTTCAAAAATTCAGGAAAACCAAATTATATCGAGCTGGAAAGATTCTTTGATCAGTGGTCGGTTTGATGAGAATATTTCAGAGTTTATTAAAGTCCCGACTTATGGTTGTTTTCGCGATGAGCGCCAAGAAAGAACGTTTGACGAAGCCGTGAGTATTGAAAGAATTTGGTCGATTGGCGGCCAACATGGTTGGTACTATGCGAACTGGTTGTGGAGGATTCGGGGTTTTATTGATAAGCTAAGTGGAGGGGTTGGACTCAGGAGAGGCCGAACCAATGAGCACCAGGTTCATCCAGGAGACAGTATTGATTTTTGGAGAGTGCTGTATGCCAACAGGGCCGAAGGCAGGCTATTGATGTTTGCTGAAATGAAACTCCCCGGAGAGGCCTGGCTTGAGTTCAACGTTTCAGAAGGCGTAGTAACACAAACAGCCACGTTTCGACCCAGGGGAGTTTGGGGTAGGCTGTATTGGTACAGTGTACTTCCCTTTCATGGTCTTATTTTTAAAGGAATGCTAGCTGCAATTGCCGAATGAGAATTAATATATTTTGGTTCAGGAGAGATTTAAGATTGGAAGACAACAGGGGTCTTTATGAAGCGCTTAATGGCTCCAACCCTATTTTGCCCCTATTTATTTTTGACCAAAGCATTCTGGAAGAACTTCCAAAGGACGATGCACGGGTCACTTTTATCTATGACTGTCTGAATCGTATCAATGATCAGCTTGGTCATAGAGGTTCAAGTATTCTCATCAAGCACGGCGATCCTTTGGAGATTTGGCAAGAGCTAATCAGGGAATATCAGATAGAAAAGGTTTATCTCAATAGAGATTATGAGCCGTATGCTCAGGATCGAGATAAAAAGATCTATGAAATCCTCAAAAACCAGGGAATCACAATGAAGGGCTTTAAAGACCAGGTAATCTTTGAAAAAGACGAAGTGGTCAAACCCGATGGAAAACCCTATACTGTCTATACTCCATACAAGAAAAAGTGGCTAAGCCATTTCACCAATAGAGACATAGTTGCTCATCCATCAGAAAAGCTCGACAACTTCCTCAAAAAGAGGTTTGATTTTCCCTCACTTGAAAGTTTGGGTTTTGAACGATCGAAAATTAAGGCCAAAAATTTCCACCTCAATGATCTTTGGGGCTATGGAAAAACCCGTGACTTTCCTGCACAGGATGCAACGAGTTATTTGAGTCCGCATCTGAGGTTTGGCACCGTCAGTCCACGACAGGTGATCAGAAAGCTGGAGTCAGGTACAGAGGTCTTTTTGAGCGAATTGATATGGAGAGAGTTCTTTATGCAGATTCTTTATCATTTTCCTCATGTGGTGGATCAGAGTTTCCGGCCGCAGTATGATAATATACAATGGAGAAATGATGAGCAAGAATTCGAACAATGGAAAACGGGAATGACTGGCTTCCCTATCGTGGACGCCGGCATGTGCCAGCTTAATCAAACAGGCTACATGCACAACAGGGTGCGGATGATTGTGGCCAGCTTTCTATGCAAAGATTTGCTGATCGATTGGCGGTGGGGAGAAGCTTATTTTGCAGAAAAGCTGCTGGACTATGACTTATCAGCCAACAATGGCAACTGGCAGTGGGCAGCAGGAACAGGCTGTGATGCGGCACCCTACTTCAGGATTTTCAACCCTACTGAACAAATGAAAAAATTTGATCCCAACCTGGAATATGTAAAAAAATGGGTGCCGGAATATGATACTGCCAATTACCCAGAACCGATCGTGGATCATTCCTTTGAAAGAAAAAGGACTTTGGAGGCGTACAAAATTGCGCTTTCTTCGTAGAGTTAAGTACCAAAACTTGCTTTATGAAACAACTCCACACAGAAATCCAAATCAATGCTAGTGCAGAAACAATTTGGAACATTCTCTTAGATTTCGAGAATTATAAAGAATGGAACCCATTCATTAAATCCATAAAAGGTGATTCATCTGTGGGGTCAAAGCTGATTGCTGAGTTGCTTCAACCCGATTCCAAGCCCATGACCATCAAACCTAAAGTAACTTCCAACAAGCCTAATGAGGAATTCTCATGGTTGGGTCATTTGTTGATCCCGGGCCTATTTGATGGCAATCACATTTTCCAACTGGAAAGAATTGATGATCAAACCACTCGGTTTGTTCACAAGGAAAATTTCAGAGGAATACTAATTAGTTTCCTATGGAAAATGCTGGATACCAAAACCCGAAAAGGTTTTGAGTTGATGAATGAAGCCCTGAAAAAAAGAGCTGAAGCAATTTGAAGGAAGTAAGGCAATTTCTCAATTTCATTCATCCCGTCGAGGATTCCATTCTAGATGAATACCTGAGTTACTGGGAACCTATCGATCTAAAACGAAAGTCCATTATGACACGGGCTGGAGAAGTACAGCGAAACTTCTATCTCGTTTTGGAAGGCTACCAAAAATCCTATTATCTCAAGGATGGTAAAGAGCATGTGATCGCTTTCACTTATCCTCCCTCCTTTACGGGAATTCCGGAATCCTTTTTCAGCCAGGAGCCCTCTCTTTATTTTTTGGAAACAATTACGCCGAGTAAGTTTCTCAAATTGTCATTTGACAAGCATCAGCAATTGATGGAACAGTTCCGACCCATCGAGACCCTATTCCGAAAAGGCACAGAAAAATGGTTGGGAGGGCTAGTGTTTCGGCATTATGAATTGATGGCTCATGATATCGAAACCCGATTTACGGATTTTGTAAAAAGAAGCCCTCATTTGCTCAACGTAATCCCTCACAAAGACCTGGCTTCTTATCTCAGAATCGACCCTACCAACTTCAGCAAGCTGCTTGCTACCGTCCGTACCTGAAATCTTGGTTTGCACCAAGTTTCGTATCGACTGCCCATGTGACCTTTGAAATAAAAAAACATGGGACAATCAAACAATACCTGGATCGACCGAACGATGTACCCGTTCGAGAGTTTGTACCTGCCGCTAAAGGCTGGAAAAATGCACTACATAGATGAAGGAAGTGGAGATGAAACGCTTCTTTTTGTTCATGGTACTCCCACCTGGTCGTTTTTGTATCGGGAATTTATAAAGGACCTTTCCAATGACTATCGCTGTATCGCTATTGATCATTTGGGCTTCGGTCTTTCAGAAAACCCTTTGGATTTTGTGGGTATTCCCGAAAATCATTCTAAAAACCTGGAGGAATTTATTACTAAGCTCCAATTAAAAAACATAACCGTTGTAGTACACGATTTCGGTGGTCCTATTGGTCTGGGAGCTGCACAAAGTCTCGCCGACAAAATCGATAGAATTGTATTGATGAATTCCTGGTGCTGGGAAACGGCTTCTAACCCTGAAGTTCAAAAAATCGACGAATTGGTTAACGGATGGCTGGGTAAGTTCTTCTACTTAAACATGAATTTTTCAGCAAAAGTGCTGGTCAAAAAAGCCTTTGCCGATAAAAAGGCTCTGACCAAAAAAGTTCATCAGCACTACATCAACGCCTTTCCTTCTAAGGAATCTAGAAGATTTCCATTGATGCTGGCACAATCCCTCTTGGGGTCATCCAATTGGTATCAGCGCTTGTGGGACAACATGTCTATTCTGGAAAATAAAGAGTGGCTTGTTTTATGGGGAATGCAGGATCCGTTTCTCACTTCAGCATACCTGGACAAGTGGAAAAACAAACTGCCAAGGGCTAATTTCGTAGAATTATCCAGTGGTCACTTTGTCCAGGACGAGGCCCCCAAAGATGCTATTTTGGAAATTCGAAGATTTTTAAAAAACCTTGCGTCTTTTGATCCACCTCAGCGTCCTACCATGGAAGCAGTTTAAATTATGATGACAATAGAAGTTGCAGATATCTGGAATGATTTCAAAGATGAGTTGAGGAGTTTCATTGCCGCCAAGGTGAAATATCAAGCCGATCCCGACGACATTTTGCAGGATGTGTTTGTCAAGGTGATTCAAAATCAGGACAAACTGGCTAAAACACACAACCTCAAACATTATCTCTACGCCATGGTGCGAAATGCTACGACGGACGTATTTAGAAAATCACGTCCTATGACGGATGTTTCCGAGCTGGAGATACCAATTGTAGAGGGGGAAACGTCACTCAACGAATTGATAGCGGAGTGTTGTCTTCGGCCTTTTATCCAGCAGCTTCCTGACAATTATAGGACTGCACTTGTCGAAGTAGAATTTAATAATCGATCACAGAAAGAACTCGCCACCCAGGAAAACATCTCCTATTCTGCATTGAAGTCTCGAGTGCAGCGAGGACGTGACAAACTCAAGGAAATGGTATTGTGCTGCTGCGCAGACGAGAGTGACAAATACGGCAACTTAATGCGAACAGAAAAAGAAAGCTGCAACTGCTAGTGCGTCTTTTTGCTGGTCTACCCGTGATAGGGGAAACAAACAATTAATAATCATGTTGATAGAACAATTAATGGATTCCAGCGAGCAAACTTGCTGTGATGACAGCTGCTGCGGCGATGGTTGTGGACTAGGCTGCTGCTAAAAAAAAGCCGTCCCGAACAATCGGGACGGCTTTTTTCTTCTCAAATTGTTCAGGAGTTTGAAACAATTTTGGCTTTCGATAGTTTAGAAGATCTAAATCAGTTGAAAATCAGACGTGTTTAAAAAAATCCTCAAAATGATCCTCTATTCTTTTCTGGGAGTTATCGGCTTTGTGATTCTAGCCGCAATTATATTTATCAACTTCTATCCATCATTTGGAGGTAAGGTAGAAGGAGCAAGGCTTGTACGAGCTCAGAAGGCTCCTAACCATACGGGTGAAAGGTTTACAAATCTGGGAGAAGTAAAGGAGGACTTTACTTGGGCAGACTATAAGAAAATGACCGCCAAGATGCTCAAGGGCAACCCCAACAAAAAACCCAATGACTCTTTGCCGTCTATTACATGGAAAAAGGAGGAGGTAGAAAATATATCTGATTCAACGACTACTGCCATTTGGTATGGTCACTCCGCTTTCTACCTCAAAATGAATGGTATGAATATTCTTCTTGATCCGATGTTTGGAGACTATCCTGCCCCTGCTCCTTACCTGATCAACAAAAGATTTAATTACAAGCTTCCAATCGAGATAGAGGACCTGCCGGAGATAGATATAATTGTTTTCTCTCATGACCATTTCGACCACTTGGACTATGGCTCAGTGCTTAAACTAAAAGAGAAGACGAAAATGTTTTTGACCCCTCTCGGTTTAGGAGCGCACCTTGAGCGATGGGGAGTGCCGCCCGAAAAGATCCAGGAGTTTTATTGGCACGAGGGTACAGAAATAGGCGGGATTAAATTCACTTGCACCCCATCTCAACATTTTTCCGGTCGGGGCACCTCAGACAAAATGCACACGCTTTGGGCTTCCTGGGTCATCGAGGGAGATCAAAAGCTATTTTTTAGTGGCGACTCAGGTTACTTTCCTGGATTTAAAGAAATCGGCGACAAATACGGCCCCTTTGATTTTAGTTTTATGGAATGTGGCCAGTACGATCCACTCTGGCATGATATCCACATGATGCCGGAGGAAACAGCACAGGCTGCCTTGGATTTACGCAGCAAGAGATTTATGCCGATCCATTGGGCTGGATTTACGCTGTCTGTCCATGACTGGGATGACCCGGCCAAAAGAGTAACCCAAAAAGCGGAGGAACTAGGTTTGGATATTATTATCCCACAGATCGGCAGAGCGATTACCATTGAAGATTCAACAGCAGTCTATGAGAATGATTGGTGGAGGTCGATCGATTAGGCTTGATACCAGATCCGGATTAGCTGATACCATTGAGAGTGGGTCTCCCCTCCGGTAAATAGCTCGGTATCGAAACTGCCGTCTTCGTCGTGTATGTTGGGCAGTACGACTGTTTCAACATTTATGATTTTGAGATCAGCGTTTTCGCTCACCCATTTGTTGGCTTGCTCCATTACTTCATCGAACCCCTGGATTTTACCTGATTTGAAAAAACTGCCTTTTGCTTTTTCAGGGACAAAGTCTTTTACCTCTATTTTCATAGTAGTACAGCGTAGATATTATTACAATATAGTGCTGATTCGGGATGTCTGCAAATTCGTGATAAAATAGAACGTTCAAGCTGGCGACAAATTTTTAGCATTTTAGAATTTGCAATGAGCTCTAAAGTCAATACTTTACTTCCACTTCTAAGATTAACTTACATCAATGTTTAAAAAATTCTTAAGCCAGGACTATTGGACAGAAACTCTTCACTCTCTGGTGGAGTGGATGATCAATGTAGCCCCACTCGTGATCATTCTCATTATTGTTTATTTTTTGATAGGCTTTGTGCTGAACAAGATCGCACGACGGCTTATCAATAGTATTTCACAGAAGTATGATGACCAGAATGACCTGGAAGGGAAAAAAAGGGTGGTTACGCTCACCGGTCTCACGAAAACGGTATTGATTATCACAGCCAAAACCGTGATCATCTTCATTATTCTTAGCGAATTGGGAATCGACGTAGGCCCGCTGCTGGCAGGGGCTGGTATCATAGGTTTGGCAGTTGGTTTTGGTGCACAGGAGTTGGTAAGGGACGTGATCTCCGGTTTTTTTATCATTGTCGAAAATCAAATCCGTGAAGGGGACGTGGTAAACATTAACGGCTTTGGAGGCGTAGTAGAAAAGATCCACATTCGCACGATCATCCTCAGGGACTATGCGGGGGCGGTCCATGTGATTCAGAATGGAAAGATCAATTCACTATCTAACATGACGAAGCAGTGGTCGGCTATGGTGTTTGACATTGGTGTGGCCTACAAAGAAGATATCGAAAAGGTGATCGAAGTGATCAGAGCGGTAGGCACAGACCTTCAGTCGGATGAGGTATTCAGCGAGAACATCCTGGAACCCATAGAGATTGCAGGTTTGGATCGATTCGGTGAAAGCGAACTTGTGATAAAAGCGCGATTGAAAACAACACCTGGCCAGCAATGGACACTGGGCAGGGAGTACCGAAAAAAGCTGAAAAAAGCCTTTGATGAGAAAGGTATCGAGATTCCCTTTCCGCATAGGACACTTTTTTGGGGTGATGGACAGGAGCCAGCTAAATAATCAAAAGTATCCTTTTATTCCCATCAATACATTATCAATAGCAACGGATGCCAGAACGAGTCCCATAACTCGGCTGATGATGCTAGTTCCAGAGTCTCCAATGAACCGGTAGAGTTTATTAGCTAAAATCATGAGAAAAAGGTCCATCACCGCAAAGAAAATAAACGTAGTGAGGTAGTCAGTCATGTTGGAGGGAATTCAAAAAATCGTCAATTCAAGTACTGTACAAATGATTGAATTCGAATCTAATAGGGCGGATATGTTATGTAAACTAATCTACTTTATTCAGTTCAGACCCACTTGATAATTCGCTTTCAACTACTACTCCGGATCCGTTGTAATTAATCACACTGCCACCAGAGGCTTCTACTCTTAAAGTTGAATTGACTGTAAGGTCAATTTTACTTCCTCCACTGGCTAAACAGTCAAAATCATCGGTGCTGAAATCAAAGTCTCCAAAAACGCTGCCTCCACTAGCATCTATATTGAGGGTTGAAGAACTGCCAGCAAGATTCAAATCCGAACCGCCTGATAATACAATGCCCAGATCACTGCATTGGATCTCAGCTGAGCATTCGCTTCCTCCAGTCAGACTCAATTGAAAATTGCTTGCTTCTATGGTATTTGAAACGTTCATATCTGACCCTCCAGAACCGATCAGTCTATCGAGGCTTGTAGCTTTAATGATAATCAACACTTCATTGCCTGGTATGTTCACACCATTTTCTTCTCTGAATAGAAGATGTCCATCATTATCTTCCAGAACCACATGCTTATGCAGATTTTCGTAGGTTTCGACGATCACCGATTCATTGGTTCCTATTTCCAGTTGAAGGTTAAATCCACTACCTACTTCTACGGAATTGAAACCTGAAGCTGACCGAACTTCCTGAGTGATCCTTCCTGAGGGAGTGACATCATCATCCCCACATGAAGTCAGAATACTGAGTAATGCGAATAATGGAAATAGTTTTTTCATATCTGTAAGCTCTATCTTCTTTCAAATGCCGGTGGAACATAATCACCAATTTTTTCAGGGTCGGCCTGATAAGCCCGGATAATGAGGACAAATGTCTCGCTAGGCATGTAAAGCCAGTTGCCTTCTTCGGGTTCTTTTGAAAATTTCAACACCAATGAACCGTCTTCTTCAAATTGCATTTGATCCATGGTAATTACGTATGAACCATATTCATTTTTATCTACAAACACTTGCTCGTTGTGCATGGTGATGGACCAAAAACCGATATCTGTCAACGGGGGTAGTTCCTCAGCCTTGAAAGTCAAAGAGCCTTCGCCTTGAGTAAACAGCATAAAGTAATTCGCTTCTTCCTTGGAGTTGCCCCAAAGTCCAAAATTTGCTCCAAAGGCACGGTTGAGATAATTGCCATTGAGAAATTCTCTGGTACCAAAGAGTTCCGTCGCCCCTACCCAGCCGTTTCCGATTTGTGTTTTCTCACGCTCGGCCTTTATCGCCTGGTAGGCTGAATCGATACCTGCCTGTATTTGTTTTGAATCTTCTTCGGACAATTCAACCTTATTCATAACACCGATAGCAGCGAAGCGATTGAACATTTCTGTTTCAGATTCGGGAACTTCCGTAAGCAACTCATTCAGGTATTGGACAAACAAAGGAGAAAATGCTTTGGCACTGTCGTATTTTGGATAGGCTCGTGTGGTAGTAGGGGCATCGACTACCTTGATCTGATTTTGCAATCCTTTTACCAATTCAAGTTCGTCTCTACTCTTTATATCAATTCTATTGACGATAATGGCATGGTCTCCTTCCATCAAAACAGGAGTTGCTCCTGTACCTTCAGGAAATTGTTGTCCTTTATTGTAAAAGACGAATTGCCCGGCTTCACCGCCATTGGCTCTCGAACCGATGTAATAGAAATTGTGGGTAAAGACATCAATACATTGGTAGACAACATATCGGTCCTTGATCTCGGGTACTTCGATCGTCACTGGGCCTCCTGAAATATCTACAAATATTCCACCTGTCATGGATGTCAGGTTCATAGCTACGATCGGATGCCCGACATTATCCATGGGGTATGCCGGATTCATACTCACTTGGTTGGGGGAAAGCCCCATCACTTGCATCATGCCATTGGTGGTCTTGATCTGCTCCATCATGGGATAAGCGTATATGAAGGCGTCATAGGCAATGTCTTTGAGGCTTTCTTGTTCGGCTTGCCTCTGTTGCTGACATCCGCTGACTGCTATCAGAAATGTGATCATTAATGTTAGTGGATTTTTCATGATGTATTTTTTTGAGTTTCCTAATTCGATTTTTTCAATGGTGGATTTGTCCATTCTCCGCTTAGGGCAGATTCTTCTGGACCATAGAGCCGAATGACACAGTAGAAAGGTCCATCAGGAGCAGGGAGCCAGTTAGGTTCCAGATTTTTTCCTGGAGAGTCTTTCTGAATGTATAAAGTTATAGATCCGTCTTTTCCCCTCGCGAAAGAATCTAACATGGGAGAATTCAACAAGTATCTATCTAATGGGTTTTCAATCAACAGCTGAGTAGAGCCATCATACATGGTTAACGACCAAAATGATTTTACAGGAGGCAGAGAGGCTGCGTCCATTGTTATGGTATAGTTGTTTTCGGCAGCATTTAATGCTTCTCCCTCTGCATCCACATAGTATGTCGGATAAATCGCTTCAATGCCCGTGTTGCCGTACAACCCTGCTTGGGCTGCAGCTGAACGAATTATGTCCATTCTATCCAAGCCATAATTGTCTGTTCCGCTTTTCTTGAGAAATGATCGGGTACCAAAGATTTTCGCACTGGCCAATGGATCTGTACTGTGTTTTTGAAGAAAGGCCATGATTTCATCAAACCCTTCCTTCGCACCCACTTCTATGGCCTCCTTAATTTCGGGTTTGAAAGAAGAAAGCTCGAATGTCCCGCTTCCTATTCCTATTTTGGCCATCTTATTGAAAAATTCCTTGTCAGCTTCTACAGGTTCAAAAGACTTGACCCATGGATCTAAATACTTGAGCATTTCGGCAGTAAACTGATCTCCTTCATTCCACTGCGGCAAGGCAGCGATAAAGTTTTCAGAAGAATTGTTTTCATCAGAGAGGTCTAATGGTGTAGCGACTATTTGGGACATTATTTCCTTTACCTCATCCAGATCTGATTCGTCAAATAATTGCACCCGTGCGATCATCATGAAGTAATCTGTTTCAGAGGTTATTACTTTTTTAATGCCCTCAGGAGTTTCCCCTTTCCAGTCCTTGGTCACAATCAAAAATTTTCCTGCTTCGTTTCCTGTTTGCAGCGTTCCTATGTAAGCAAAATTGTGTGTATACATATCAATCAGCTGAATATGATAGAAGCGATCTTTGTGCATTTCAGGTACTGAAACCACCAATGGACTCTCACTAATGTCTGCCCAACCCATGCAATAAGGAGTATCTGAGTTAGGCGTGACTATGGTCTTATCATCCGGAGTATAAACTCGAGCTTCACACCCCAATTCATTGAACTCACCCTTGAATTCAGGAGAGCTCTTGTCCAGGGTATAGGCATACATGGTTTTGTAATTCATCACGATTGGAAAACCGAAGATGAAGGCTTCTTTGGCGAATTGTTTGGCTTCCTCTGGACTAAGTTCACTCTTTGGTGGTTGGCAGGAAACGATGGCAATAACGAAACAAAAAATCAAAAGCTTTTTCATATTTTCTATTTTGGTGTGTACCAAATCGGTGAAGTATAGGCTCTGTCTTGAATGATGGTAATCTCGTCTTCAGGCAACTCTAGACCCAGATATTTAGCATCATATACAGTCCAGTTGGGAGTCGGTATTTCCAAAACCCTGACATAGTAGAAAGCCCTTTGACTGGGGTCGAAATCCGGGTCTTCCCAATACGTTTCCAATTGTGTTTCACCAATACTGTTGTCGAAAGTGGCTTCTCCTATGTTTACCGTATTGCCAACAGGCGATGTACACTTTCCATCTGCCCCAATGATCCGTCCATCAGATACGGCTATGTCATAGACTTTTTCGTAGGCTGCTCCTGCCTCATCCGTCCAGCCCTTGACCATTTGAATTCGGTCCAGGTTCGCCCAATCCGGATCCTTTATGGCTTGAACTAAAAATTTTGGCGCTCCATTTCCTCGCTGGCCGATCAGATCACCGCCCATGGGTACGCCGTTTTTGTAGGCGTATTTAGCCATGTCATAGCGATCGATATCTTTCGCTTCATAATCCCACCCGGCAAACAGTCGGACTTTAATTCTTGTACCCGTAGTGGCATATACTTCCTTTCGGTTCATCGCATCCCAGAGTGCTTCTCGCGTATTTTCCCGAGACCATACTGCAGCGAGTCCGGAGGCCAAGCTCGATTTTGAGTAGATGGCATAGTCTCTGCCCTGAGGATCAGGTAAATATCCGGTGATCATTGTGGTCAATCGATGTTCATTTCCTTTAACTGGTTCTCCTGGTGTTGCTTTGCTGAAATTATTGTCTTCCGTTGAACTGGCCAGTGAAGTATGGGAATCGGTGCTGCCCACCATCCCAAACTTGAACGGGTTGGCTCCAATCTTTTCTTCGAATTGCAGACCTCTTTTGTAGGCTTCCCGGGCATATTCCTTTTCGATCATGCCTTCTTCCTTGGGTTGCTGAAAGCTTCCCTTATCCCAGGTACCATAATCCGCGAACTCATCGTTAGGAGAAAGCAAGGGATGGGTCTCGCCATCTCCTTTGATTTGGGTCACTTCGTATAAGGGCTCCGCTTTCATTCTTCTTTGCGCATAGTCCTTATCAATAGGTAGGCGGCTGGTGAAAGTCGAATCGTCAAACATCAGTCCGTTGGATAAGTTTCCATTGTGGGCAATGGCCAGAACCTGTCCGCCGGTCATTTTTTCATAGTTCTCCATATAGGCCCAGAGGTCTTCAGGATCTTCAGAATCAAAAGTAGAATATGGGATTACCTTGGAGGCCTTTTCTCCATTGTCCCTGAAAATGACATTTCTGTGTAGGTTGCTTCCACCCGGTGAGGAGGTCCATTCAAAACCGATAAAAGCGGTGAATTGCCCCGGCTCGTAGTGCGCCTCTGCCGCATCAATGATTCGTTTCCACATGGTTTTTTGCATGACCGTATTTCCTTCGAAGGGATCTTTTTTGTCTGAAACGCCACTTCCCCACATGGCATAAGCACCGCCCAAATTCCCTGCCTGGTACAAGGCAGCTATTTGCTTACCCCATGCATGATTCATCACCATGGGGTTTTCCTCCACGATCATGGGTGCCAGACCAAGGTTTTCGGCGTGATCGGCAATGACCAGAAAGTCCAAGGGTCGTGTCAACCGGGCTTTAATGCCTGCGCTGGAAGTGACCACCTCACCTTTGGCAAAACGATAAGCTTCGTCCGGTCCCAGGGTATTCCCAAATAGTCCTGCATCTGTGGAATAGGCGGTATGTAAGTGCGTATCTCCAAAGAAGACTTCATTAGGATAGTCGTCCTCGAGATAAGGAGAGTATTCTTCTCGTTCTTCTCCTTTGATGGTAGTGGGGCCGGATGCTTTCTCCGGTGCTGAACGCTGGTTTTGGCTACAGCCAAATGCAAATAGAGCTAAAATGATTATTGGTAATTTTTTCATGATCAAAAGGTTTATTTCTTTGAAAATATGCTTTTTGGTAATAAGAATTGTGCCTGTACGCGGAGCTGCCAATCGGCACCAAAATCCGGAGTAATGACATTATAAAAAGCTCCAATCTGAACATTCAAGGGTAATTTACCCAGAAATGAAACTTTTCCGGCACCAGCACCGAAAGGCACTGTCCATTGATTTCCCGTTTCTGCATTCCAATCTACCGTGAGTATCGGAGCACTATTCACATACCATCCGTTGCCCAATTGCCTGACGATAAAGTATTGGAGCAAGCCCATGTTGATATCATTCCTGTCCGAGTCGCCAGCAATAGACCAAATGTTGTTGGCTAGAATACCTAGTGTCCAATCCGCTTCTTGCTTCAGGGCGACAAAAGAAGGTCCGACACTCCATTTTTCAGAACCTCGGAGCTCACCACCAGTAGGCAGACTGATGACCGGGCCAAAACCTAATGTCAGACCTTGGGTCTCCGGCACGTAAAAAGCAGTGAAGTTGATGTCTGATAAGCCGGAAGACAGAGATTCATCTTCAGTTGTGATGTCAGGAAGAGATACAATAGGTATGATGGTCCTTGTAATGACTTTACCTCCGGCAAAAGGAATGACGGGCTGAATATTGAGCACATTCCGCGCACGGTCAAAGGACCCAATTCCGAAATCCGTGTTGTTTTGAAAGGGAAAACTCATTAAATCGGCTACAGGATTGGCAGCTTCCCTGGCCAGACTCTCACTGGAATCTTGAGCAATAGCTGAAGAGATAACTAGTGAACAAATCGCGATAATTAGAAGCGTCTTCATCATTTCGAGAGTATAAATGTTGTGGTCAATCTCAACTCAGACTGGGGTGCCAGATCCGGTCTCAGAACATATTGATAATACTGCAGCGCAACAGCAACGGGTAGTGGCCCCAAAAAAGTCACCTTACTCAAGCCGGCTCCCAAAGGCAAAGTCCATTGCTGCCCCTTTTCAAAGTCCCAATTGGCGGATATAGTTGGGAATGTATTGATCACCCAACCATTTCCCAATCCATAGGCGATCAGGGGTTGAGCCACAAATTGGTTTACATCTATACGATTTTCATCCCCTCCGATTGACCAGGTTTGTCGGAAAACCAGATCAAAGGTCCAGGGGCCATTTTGATAAACCATGACGAATGAGGGTCCAAGGCTCCATTTGCCAGTCCCCATGCGATTGTCATTGGCCGTCGGCATACTCAATGAGGGTCCTACACCCCAGGCAATTTTTTTAACATTTTTTGGAGAGGCATAAAAAGAATAATTAAGGTCGCCAATTGCCCAGATACCATCAACCATTCCATCCTGTGGGGCTCCTTGGGGAATGGAACTCACTCCTTCAATAATGCCCGGCACATAGCCAAAGCCCCAAATGACCCGATTGACAACATTGACTTTATCAAGAATGATGGGAAAAATGGGTTGAACTGAGAACCCATAAGCTGTTTCCTCATTTTGCGTTGAAGAAAAACCCAGATTTTGCAAAATGGGAACGGCTACCAAGCTGGCGAGCGGGTTTTGTAGCTTTTGAGCCAGTTCATTGGAATTGTCCTGAGCAAACGAATGGCCCGATAGAAAACATAATAGAACCAGAAATTTTGGGCCGATTGTTTTCATGAGATCACATTAGCCCTAACAAAATTATTTTTTGTCTGACGACAATTAATGACGCAGGTCATTATTTAAGGTGATTTTGAAAGAGTTAATAGAATTCTTATAATTTACACAAAATAGTTACCACTACTAATCATCTTCTAGAATCATGGGCAAAACTGTAATCAAGATTTTTTTGGGATTGGCTGTTTTAGGATTGGTAATTGGCCTTCTCGTAAATTACCTCGGTGAATTAAGAGATAAGGTAGAACGGATAGAAACACAGACTGCAAACCCTCCAGTGATCCATGTAACTGATAACGAAATCGATTATTCCCATGGCCAGAAAATTTATGTGCCAGCGTATTCCCAAATGCCGCTTTTCAAAGGCAGGAATCAGAATTTAACGGTCTTGCTTAGCATCAGAAATACGGATCCCAAGGGCTCAATCAAGCTAATGAGAGTAGACTACTATGATTCCAAAGGCAAGCTTGCCAAGGCATTTCTCAACTCAGAATTAACGCTTGCACCATTTGAGACCAAAGAATATTTTATCGAACAAGAAGACCCTATCGGTGGCTCAGGTGCCAATTTCTTCATCCAGTGGTCTTCAGACGGGGAAGTCTATCAACCCTACGTAGAAGCCCTCATGTATGGGATTGCAGGGAGCCATAGTTTCTCTTTCAAAAGCGAAGGACTCGTTTTTGATGAAGCCAAAGAAACTAATTGAAATTAAAAGTCTCTCTCACTTCTCTACTTGATAGTAATTCTTTGATTCTTTTGAGGGCATCCGGACTTTCCAGAAATGGGTGCTCCTGGTACAATTTTCGATACGATTCTTCTACCTCGTTTTGATAATTGTCCAGTTTGGAATCCAATTGTTTCTCGATCGAGGAAATAACATTTTTCTGAAAATGAAGGGACACAGGGTCAACGAATCCTGCTTTGATAAAACCTGCTGTTTTTCGGGCACACCTACAAGGATTGGCCTTGTTGACCAGTCCACATTTGCTGTTCATAAAATTGTACAACTGTTGTTTGGCTCTATGTAGCTTGACACGAAAATTCTCCCTTGATATATCCATGATTTCGGCACCTACTGTGTCAGGGAATTCGAAAAGTTCACCAATGATGTAGATCAGTCTCTGGTCTCTTTCCAGGCAAAGCAGCATCCCTTTCATGCAGCTGAATTTGGCTTCGTTGACAAGTATTTGTGCTTCTATACCAAACTCCTTGCTTGGTACTTCCATATCAAGAATCAAGTCCAGACCTTGACCAAACTTCACAAATGTCAGGGGATCTTGCTCATGCTTGCCTCTTTTCATATTGAGAAAATGGTTTTTGACAATTCGATACAGCCAGGTTTTGAAGTTACTCTTGCCCTGAAACAAGCTGAGCTTAGTTATCATTTTGATCAGCACTTCCTGAGTGATGTCCAGTGCCTCATCTCTATCTCCTGTGAATGTGAAGGCCACATTATAAATCCAGTCTTGATGTTTTTTGATGAGCTGTTCGAAGGCCTCTTTGTCTCCTTCGAGAGATTTTTGAATGAGTAGTTCGTCATTAGTGTCCATGGTTTCGAAAGTTATAGATTCCCGATAAATATTGACCCCATTTGAAAATTAGGGTCAACATTTTCGAGAATGACAGTCAATTTATTGAGTTTAGTTGTTGAGCAACATTTGCCCATGAGGATTGTCGATGACGAATAGCCATTGTCCATTTTCTTGCTTTCTCAAAACACCTACGGACAATCCGCTTTGTTCTATTGCTGAGCCATCAGGACCCGTTCCTGTCATGGTCCATGGAGCAATATGTGTAGCCATGTTTCCGGTGACTATTACTTCATGCCCGCTAAATACAAACTTAGGATTGATGCTGAAGGTTCCGATGAACATTTCTCTTACTTGATTCATATCGCTCACAGGTGCCCCTGGCTCAAAAACCACTGTGGCCTCTGATTCATAACTCGACATCACTCCTTTGATGTCCTTGTTTTCAAATGCTCTGGTCATTGCTTCAATGGCATTCATTACTTCTTTTTGTTCTGTTGTCATTTTAATTGTATTATAATTTGATTGTGCATAAGAAATGATGGATAGGGCTATCGCCACCCCAATAAGAATAATTGCTTTTCTGTTCATTTTTTAGGGTTTAGACACATGGACGGGAGTGCTGTTACAGTTGCTCAGAATTTTTTTCCTATAAATTTGAAATCATGAAAAAAACCCTGACAGGTCTCGATCTTCTCAAGGATCATTTACAAGAAGTCACAGGCAACGTTGGCTATCTGTGTCACCCAGCCTCTATTGACTCAGGCTATCAGCATGGAATAGAAGTGGTCAAGGCCCTATTCGGAAATCGCCTAAAAAAATTGTTTTCTCCTCAGCACGGGATCTTCGCGGATGTACAAGACAACATGGTAGAGTCCAACCATTTTTTTCATGAGCACTTTCAGCTTCCGGTTTACAGTCTCTATTCCGATATAAGAAAACCTACAACCGAAATGCTTGAGGGACTGGACCATGTGATCATTGACTTACAAGACGTTGGCACCAGGGTCTATACCTATATCTACACGATGATCTACATGATGGAAGCCTGTGGTGAAAATGGTGTGGAAGTAATTATCCTTGACCGACCCAATCCCATCGGAGGAGAAAAAGTAGAAGGTAATGTCCTGGATATGAACTTCCGGTCCTTTGTGGGCAGATACCCGCTTCCCATGCGCCATGGGATGACGATGGGAGAGGTGGCCCTGATGGCCAATGAATTCTGGGCAGTTGATTGTTCGGTTCGGGTAATCAAAATGGAAAACTGGGATCGAAAAATGATTTTTTGGGAGACCGGTCTGCCATGGGTACTGCCCTCACCTAACCTTTCCAATATCGAGACTGCATTTACCTTCGTTGGGACAGTGCTGTTTGAAGGTACCAACATCTCAGAAGGCCGTGGGACGACCAAAAGTTTGGAGACGGTAGGCCATCCAAAGATCAAGAACTATCAACTGATCAACGAGATCAAAAAGAAGTGTGATGCTTCCGGGTTGGGTGGTTTTGTGCTGCGCCCAACTTCATTTATCCCCACCTTTCAGAAACATGCAGGGGTTTTATGCCATGGCTATCAGATTCATGTGACTGATTTTCAAAAGTTTGAACCTTGGAAACTTGGACAGATTCTCTGTCGGGAGTTCTATCATGACTTAGGTTCGGATTTTCAATGGAAGCAACCACCCTACGAGTATGAAGAGAAGTTGATGCCCATTGACATACTCAACGGTACAGACCTTGTGAGAAATTGGGTAGAGCAAAATGGGTCTTTTGAAGAATTGGTCGAAATTGAGAAGGAAGGATTAGATAAATTTCTCGATGAGAGAAATCAGATTCTGGTCTACTGAAAAGGCCGCACCATCACGTAAGAATTAATTAGCTTTGCCTGCTCAAAGCCCCACTTTTTTAACTTTCAAAAAGCCACCAAAGAATATGTCCAAGACTATTATTGTTTCCAATCGACTTCCTGTTCGTGTTGTAAAAGAAGATGACCAACTAACTTTTCAGGCGACAGAGGGAGGCCTAGCCACAGGGTTAGGTTCAATCTACAAGGAAGCAAACAATCTCTGGATTGGCTGGCCTGGCGCCACGCTGACTACCGAGGAGGAAAAAGAATCGACAACCAAGGAGCTGCGAGAGCAAAATATGCACCCGGTGTTTCTTACCGATCAGGACATGGAGCTATTCTATGAGGGCTTTTCGAACGAGACACTTTGGCCAAACTTTCATTACTTTAATCAGTACTCGATTTTTCGGGAAGAAACCTGGGAATCGTACAAGGACGTAAACCGGCGATTTGCGGAGCAGATCCTTTCTCAGACAGAAGACGATGACACTGTATGGGTGCATGACTATCAATTGCTCCTTGTTCCTGCTATGCTTAGGGAACAAAACCCTGATCTGAAAATTGGTTTTTTCTTGCACATTCCTTTTCCATCTTACGAGTCGTTTCGATTGATACCATGGAGAAGGGAAATTCTGCTTGGCATGCTGGGCGCCGACTTCTTGGGATTTCATACCTATGATGACACCCGGCACTTTCTCTCCTCTGTCAATAGGCTGGCCGGCATTGGTAACAACCATGGCATAATCAATCACAACAACCGAAAGATCATGGCAGATGCTCTGCCGATGGGTATTGACTATGAAAAATATGAGAAAGTAGCCAGTCATCCCGAGACACTGTCCAAGGAGGTGAGTTATCGTACTGCGATTGGGGATGCACGGATCATGCTGACCATCGACCGGCTCGATTACTCAAAAGGAATACCCCAGAGACTGAAGGCTTTTGAGAAGTTTCTGGAAAGGTATCCCCAATACCACGAAAAGGTATCGATGGTGATGGTGGTCGTCCCATCGAGATACAATGTGGGTAAATACATAGAACTCAAAGAAGAAATAGATCTGCTTGTAGGTAGGATCAACGGTCAGTTTGGCCGCTTGCGTTGGACCCCGGTTCATTACTTTTATCGATCTTATCCGCTTCATATGCTTTCAGCTTTCTACCGAATAGCTGACGTCTGCATCATAAGTCCTCTTAGAGACGGAATGAACCTGGTATGTAAAGAATATATAGCCAGCAGGCTGGATCAAAAAGGTGTTCTCATCTTGAGCGAAATGGCCGGAGCGTCTAAGGAGCTGAGTGATGCCATACTGGTGAACCCCAACAACCAGCAGAGACTGACAGAAGCCATGAGAGAGGCGTTGGAAATGCCGGAGGCAGAGCAAAGACGTAGAATGAAAGTGATGCGGGACACCGTTCGCCGATATAATATATATCACTGGGTGGATCTGTTTATGGAGCGTCTCGATCATGTCAAAAAAGAACAGGCGGCCCTCAAAACAAGAATTATCGATGAGGAGGCGCAAAAGACCATAATCGAGAAATATAAAACCGCGAAGGAAAAGTTGTTTTTTCTGGATTATGACGGTACGCTTACAAACTTCCAGGTGAATCCGGCAGAGGCTAAGCCCAACGAAGAACTGTACGATATCCTGACCAGCCTGACGGCTGATGCCAACACTCATGTCGTGATCATCAGTGGTCGCGACAAGCAGACGCTTCAGGATTGGTTTGATACCAACCGAATGGATTTGATCGGCGAACATGGCGTGTGGCTGAGACAAAATGGAAAGGACTGGGAGACAGTCACGACATTGACAGATGAATGGAAGCCTGATATCAGAAAAGTGCTGGAGGGTTATGTGAGCAGAACGCCCGGTTCGTTTATCGAAGAAAAGGATTACTCATTGGTATGGCATTACCGTAAAGTGGAAACAGGTCTCGGTGAATTAAGAACCCGGGAACTGACCAGTCATCTGAAATACCTGGCTACAAACCAGAACCTACAGGTACTGGAAGGCGATATGGTTGTTGAGTTTAAAAGCTCTGAAGTAAACAAAGGCCGTGCAGCAAAAAGCTGGCTTAAGAGGTACAATGCGGACTTCATCATGGCGATCGGTGATGACTGGACCGATGAGGATACGTTCAAGGCCATGCCAAAAGACTCATTCACCATAAAGGTGGGAAGCAGTCACTCTCAGGCCAAATACAGTATAGGAGGCCCCGATGAGGTAAGAGAGCTTCTAAAGAGTATCACAAGCTAAGCTACTGTACGATTAATTTTTCGGTGAAGCTGGCATTTTTTCCGATGACATTTAGGATGTAGGTGCCTTTGGCTAGATCGTCAAGGTGTAATTCTTCCTGAATGCGATCAGCATTTGTTTGAGGCTTTACAATAACCCTATGAAGTATTTGTCCTGAGAGATTTCTCACGTAGACCAATGCGGCACCCTCTCCCATCCCTGATATGTTTAGGGTAAATCTGTTGTCGAGGCTTGGGTTGGGGAAGACTGAGAACTGAGCTGAGTTTTGAGCCTGCCCTAATACCTTTTCTACTTTGGAATATTTGAAAGACCCATCAAAGTCCGTCTGTTTAATTCGGTAGAAAACCATCTGGTTGTTGACGGCACGGTCAACGTACTGGTAATGCAACAGGGAGTTGCTGTTACCAGCCCCATCGATATTTGAAAGTGCACGAAAGCTCTTACCATCCGTTGATTTTTCTACGGTGAAATAATCATTGTTTTCTTCTGAAGCCGTCACCCAATTTAGGGTAACCTCGTGCACTGATTTTTGCGCATTAAACTCTTTAAAAACTACAGGAAGTGTTACATCTGTACAGGTGAGACCGCTGATACCGGCTATGGTCATGTAGTTAGACACACAGGCTGTATTTCTCACTTCCGTGCGGAGGTAGTCCTCTGACCTGACCACATTGGCGATCCTTAACTCATCGATCGTTCCCTGAAATTCATTGTTGATGCCGCCGTTGTAGATGCCACCGATGGCCAATTCATAGGTTCCTGTGTAATAGTCTATGGCTTGTGTATTATTGTCGGTAGACGAAGAAATGAGGTCGCCATTGAGGTAAAACCGTTGAGTAATATCGGGACCACCTGCGTCATCAATGACACCTGCAAAAAAATTCCATTCACCCGTCGTGATGTCGTCAACACCATTGCCGTTTGAATCAGTCAGCACAAAATTTGCACCGGGAGCTTCTCTTCCTGTTTGGAAGCCTACCTCCTGATCATGATTTACTCCATTGGGCCTCATTTCCAAAGTATAGGAGCCATAGGGAAACCCCGTTTCACCTTTTGCAAACATCTTGGCATAGTTGTTTTGAACTCCGGCGGTTTTAAACCAGCATGAAATGGTAAAAGATCCGGTAGGTTCTGTATAAATGCTTTCATCAATTAATACATAATCCCCCGCGCCATCAAAAGAATAGCCCTGGCCGACAACCGAGGAAGCATCGACAGAAACATCTCCAAAAGAAGAGCCGTTTGCCGAATTTCCCGCCGCATCAACAATGGCATTCGTTCCTGGTGTTTCCGATAACTGCCATACTCCAATGTAGTTAGCGTCCGTCCATAGAGTAGGATCGCTGGGGTCTGTAACCACTCCTGACTGGCCGTAAAACATGGTGAACTCAGTATCTACACTAGCACTCAGGTCTACCTGAACCCAAATAATCAGCTCTCCGGTTGTGCCATTGTAGCTTTCAAGATCATGCTTGTACTCACTGCCTACCATGGATGAGCTATTGGGTGCAAATACAATATCGTATCCATTGGAAAGGACATCAGAGTCTGTGGTAGAGCTGTTGGCCTCTAGGGCAATAAGGAGTACGAAGTTGTTTAAATCAGTAGATCCCGAGACCATGGAGTTGTCTACGGTAATGTCTGCACTATTATTATATACACTGCTTAAAAGCTGCCCGATAGCCTCTGAATAGAAAAAGAAACCCATCAGACAACACAGTCCAATTCTTCTCAATGTCATCTGCAAATAGATTGATTAGTCCAAGCAAATAAAATAAGTACAATTACTTAAGAATTGGAAATATTTTCGATCAAGTATCCATTATTAATGGACTAATACTCAAATTATTAGGTTTTCTAACTAATAGTAGTCATATGATTATCACTAGTCATGGTTACTTTGCGGGGAAATGAATGACAAGACCAAAGCACTTTCTAAATTAAGTACAATTCTCCTATTTCTACTTATTTCCTGTGGGCCGGGGGATAAGAAACCTACCAACGATTATCTGGTTGACCCTTACGCTACAGAGGAAACGGTGGCCCTGTTTAATAATTTGAAAAAGCTTTCCAGTGACCATACCTTGTTTGGGCATCAGCATGCGACAGAGTACGGACATGGATGGGGTTCGTGGGAAGCTGGAAACGAAGATCGCTCGGATGTTAAATCCGTGGTGGGTTCACATCCTGCCGTTATTGGGGTTGATTTTGGATCAATGACTGAAGGAGATGATCCCCAAAGAAAATTTGCCGCCCAGCGGCTTAGAAAAAATGTAGTGGATACTTATAACCGAGGAGGAGTATCAACTATTGCCTGGCATTATTCAAATCCCGTTTCTCCCGGCCGGTTTTACTGGAAGGATTCTGTTTCCTTGCCTGCCGTAAAATACATCGTTCCCGGAGGAGAAGCGAATGAAAAATACAAGGAGACCTTATCGGAAATCGCCAATTGGGCCAAGAGCCTGGTAGGGAATGATGGGACACTGGCACCGGTTATTTTCAGACCTTACCATGAGATGGATGGTAGCTGGTTTTGGTGGGGGTATGATCACTGCAGCCGGGAGGAATTTACCGAACTATGGCAGTTTACGGTTTCATACCTTAGGGATAGCCTGGAGGTGCACAATTTTCTCTACGCATTTTCTCCCGACAATAGGTTTTTGAGTGAAGAGGAATACTTGCGCAGCTACCCTGGCGATGAGTGGGTAGATATGGTAGGGATGGACAACTATGGAGATATGGGCCGGGATAAATACAGAATAGACACAGCGGCCTTGAAGCTCAAAGTGGTTTCTGATTTTGCTAGGAGCCGAAACAAACTGGCGGCTTTCACCGAGACCGGTCTGGAGTCGATTCCCGACACTACCTGGTGGACAGAGAGCCTGCTCAAAGCCATGACCCTATACGATATGGATTTGAGCTATGTGCTGGTATGGAGGAATGATACGAAAAGCCCAACGCACTACTATGCACCGTTTCCGGGACAGGTAAGCGTACCCAATTTCCAGAAATTCTACGACAGGGAGTACACACTTTTTGAAAGCGATCTACCAGAATTGTATCAGATCAACGAATCAATTCCATAACGAAAGAGCCAAACCCTATTGGGCGTTGACCTCCTTGTACCTCTTTTCCATGATGGCAATTATCCAAATGTAAAGCCCCACGATCAGGAAAGGAATAACCACAAATCTCTGCTCAGGAAAGACATACCATGCTGCGGTGATCAATACCGTTCTCGCAATCCCGTGTGCCATGGGAGCCCAGTGTTGGATCGACCAGGTCATGGGTACCCACATGATTCCGCTGAGGACACCCACAGTAAGAGGAAGAGAACTGTGATCGATCATAAAAAAAGGAATTGCGATGGCATATACCAAAAGAGACATAATTATTGTCTGCATAAACAGGCTCATAAAAGCATTCTTGGGTTTGGATTTGTCCAGAAAGTTTTCGCCAGTGAATTTCGAAAAAAACATGCCAAGGTAGGCGACCGTTCCGGCCAATGGCATGGCCAAAAATCGTCTTTTCTTAAATTCTTCTCTTTGTTGATCTAGCGAACGGGATTCAGGGCTGGTACTCATTTATTATCTGTTTTTTGTTAAGTATGGCTAAAAATACTGGATTGGTGTATCATGGAAAATACTCAGGCTATAATTTTGTCGATCTCAGAATTGACGACCCGTTTTTCCATGAAAATCCACCATTTCCTGATTATTGGCCTAGTCCTTTGTTCTTTGTTGAATGCAACCGCTCAACCGGCTCACCTTAATGAATTTGACAAGGAGAGATTCAACGAAGTAAGTCTCTGGCTGGAGGAGCGCCTGGAAATAAATTACTTCAACCCTGAGTCGAATCTGTATTGGGCCAATCGGTTCTTTTTCAATACAAAGAGTCAGACGTTTAGCCTTAGAAGTATTTCCACTTCTAAACCGAATTCATCAAGCAAGAAAAAAGTAATTGACCGGACAGTGAAGCCAGAAAACCTGGATGTATCCTCAATAGTTCTCACCAAAGTAGAGGAAAACCGTGGACGGATAGTGGCGGGAACCTCTATTGAAATCCACACCATCGGTCAGGAACGAACCATACAGCGGTCCTTTGATGGTCATCCATCTCTTAAAGAAAGCATGCTTGAGATTCCTATTCCCCAGCATTATGAGGACAGCGTTCTGCATTTCAGTACAGAGGTCAAGGACAAGATCATAGAGTTAATTGAATTGTCTACGAAAGTGTATCCCTCGACCACCCCACAACAAAACCTTCTGACCTTGTTGGACGCTCTGAGCGGCACATTTCGGGGTAGTGATGGTAGTATCCGAAAGTTCTCTCCTATTCAGGGCCAAGCGGTTGACTCGGACGAATATATGGATGACGAACACCAGCTCAAAGAAATACTTGGGTATGACGCGAACCGAAATGTTTTTTTTAGATGGACGGTCGGACCACATGGAAGTGAAACGAAAGACCTTAAGGTCGACACCTCAAAAGAGTTAATGTTCTCGACTGAAAGCGGTAGCTACAAATTGACATTGTATGGTACGCACAAATTCTCCATTGAGAAAGGCGGAAGGTTGGTCAAGTACTATAGATCTAGCTTCTAAGCAAAAAGGGGCTGGCAATGCCAACCCCTTATAAGGTCATTTCTTCATTACGGGCTTGTCCACTTTTTTGAACATTAGCATGTCAAGTACCCGTTTAGAAGCCCCATCATAGAAGCCCGTTTCATGCTCGTAGGCTTTTGGATTTTGAAAGGTGCCAAAAAGAATATCGAACAGTGGCAGATCGGAGTAGTTGTACTTGTGAATCCCTTTTGCATGATGGATCGTGTGGCTCTCGGGTCTTTGCACAATGTAACCAAGCCATCTTGGGGTTTTGATATTTGTATGCTGGATAAGCCCCAGGAAATTGTTTGCGAGCAATATCACGGTGATCGCTTGTGGAGAAAATCCGGCAATCAAGCTAAAGCAGAGACTACCCAGGAAAGTCCATCCGATCATGTCCATAGGGCTGAAGTAGAAAGCCCCGTAGGTGTCGATTCGCTCAGCGCTATGGTGCATCTGATGGAATGTTCTCCACAGAAAATCATTGGAGTGCATGGCGCGATGCCATATATATACTCCTAGCTGATAAAGAAGAATACCCAAAATGGCACCGCTTACTGTACCCAGGCTCGTCATGTCAAGCAGCTGATAGCTCGCCAGGTATTCATCCCAAAGAAGGGGAAGGTAGCTGGAGAGATAAAAGAAAAACACGAAGACACTAAGTCCACGGATTTTCCAGTACTTGATTTTTGGCAGCTCACGGCCCGGAGCCAAAGCCTCCAGGGTCATGAGTGAGGCATACATCGCCAATATGATCAGCGATATGGGATCTAAAAGTATTTCTAATGGTGTTGGCATAACATTTCGTTTTTGGTTTAACTATTGCAAATGAACGGATGGGATTTTGGTCCAACTAATTTGTGAGGTAGACAAGAGGTGAACAAAGCAGAAATTTCTGCTTTGTTCACTGATGTTCAGAATTGATACCTGAATCCCACATTTATCAGCATACCATTAGAGTAAATCGGATTACCAGCAATTTTGTCGGCTTTAGCACCAGTGCCTACACCTCCGATTTCTATAAAGTAGTTGGTATAAGGACTCATAAAAAATTCAAAACCGAAGAGGCCGTAACCGCCGACTTCTGTCTCGGCGGTCGAGAAATTCGATGAGGGAAAAATAAAGAGAACTCCACCCTCGCCGTATAGTCTAATGAATTCACCTACCTGGCCCGCCTTGCTCACAAAACCGAATGAGGCATTGGAGTATGACGACCATTGGATTTCATTGCTTTGATCGGGGTGCTCATTCCATGCGAGGTTGCCTCTGACCCTGGCGGCTACTTGCTCATTCCAGAAAAAGGGACTCGTCAGATGAACGCCTAGCCCAAAATCATTCTGATACTGATTCAGTTGAAATCCGAGGCTGGCTTTACTATTCAAAGAGTTTTTCTGGGCATAAGTACTCGTGGCGATCGACATCACAAGTACAGTCATTATTGTTGTCGTTTTCATTTTATGACTTATTGGTTTGTTTCTCCAAAAGAACGGATCCGACTCAGGGAATGCCAATTTTTTAGGTGAACAAAAGGTGATCAAAACCAATAAGTTAGACTTTCAACTTAAAAATACGTTGTAAAACGTAATATTAAGTTTGATAACTTAAAAATAAGTTGTATCATTGTTTTGCTGATTAATATTAAACTCAATAGTAATGGTCACTTTAACTAAGGCAGAAGAGAAAATCATGAAGATTCTCTGGGGTATAGGCAAAGGTTTTATCAAGGATATCATCGAGCAGTACCCCGACCCAAAGCCCCCGTACAATTCCGTATCGACGATCGTGAGGGTGCTGGTACAGAAAGAAATCGTAGGCTATACGGCCTATGGCAATTCACATCAGTATCATCCGATGATCTCGAAAGAGGAGTACAGCAAGGGGCAGCTGTCAAGGCTTGTGAAGGATTATTATAATAATTCGCTCAAGCAAGTGGTCAACTTCTTTTCGGAGAGCAAGGAACTCAACGAAAAGGAGGTGGATGAAGTAATGAAAATGCTGGAAGACCTGAAGAAGCAGAAAAATGACTAGCCTGATCATATACCTACTAGAGTCGAGTGCCGTACTGGCATTCTTCTATCTGCTGTATGTGCTGGTGCTGAGGAAGGAGACTTTCTTCAACCTCAACCGTTATTTTCTGCTGGGCATTCTGGTGTTTTCGTTGCTCTTTCCGTTTTTGAGTTTTGATATTAATCCGGCTAAGATGGCCCTGGTGGAGCAGTCAGTGGGGGAAATCAGCAAAGCCCGAATGTCCTATCATGATCTCATGGAATCATGGGATTTTGAAGGTAGTAACGGGCCTGATCTTGCAGAAGAGGTAATTACCTATGAAGCTGTCAACGCGTGGGACTGGAAGCAAATATCACTGATCTCCATATTGATAATCTATGCTATTGGAGTCGTGACATGTCTTTCTCGTACCATATGGACGATCCAGTGGATTCGGGGGTTGATTCGATCAAGCCTCCGTGAGAAACGGGATGGCATGACTGTAGTGATCACCTCTAAACCTATCTCTCCTTTTTCCTTTTTGAAATATGTGTTCGTTCATGATTCTTTGGCTGCCACTCCTGAGTTTGATCAGATATTGGCTCATGAGCGAACCCATATTGATGAAAAGCATTCGTACGATTTAATTTTTGTTCAACTCCTAGCTGCTTTTTTCTGGTTCAACCCGGTGATCTGGCGGCTGATAAAATCCCTAAAAACAGCACATGAATACATAGCAGATAAGAAAATGATGAACGCGGGTTATTCCTTGGTTGAGTACCAGACCTTGCTTTTGAGGCAATTGATCAGCAATCAGTCTTATGGACTGGTACACAATTTCAACTTAACATTTATTAAAAAAAGAATAACCATGATGACAAATAACAAATCAGGATGGCTGGGCAAAATGAAAGTAGTCCTGGCCCTATCGGCAACTTTGGTCTTTAGTGTGACTATCGTGCAGTGCAACTCGGCAATGGAAGAAAATAATCCAGTAGTCAAAGATGAAATTTCTACAGAAGGTAGTGATGATTTTACCTATGCCAGGTGGAAGGACAATGTGGACATTGTCGCTGAGGATCTTAAAAATACCTTGGATCTCAAAATTGTAAAAAGCAAGATTTACCTTCAAGGTGAGGAAGTTTCTATGGAGGATTTGCCGGATAGGCTGAGTGACATGTCGGATCAAAGTGATAAAATGATCCTCACAAAAGTTCACGAATCGGAGAAGATTGGATTTGTTCAGAAAGTACTAGCGGAGTTCGAAAATGCCGGAATGAGAAAAGTCTTGTTTGAAGGTAGATCTCTGGACGGAAAGGAGCCCAGCTATATGGTCAATTTTGTCAAAGGTGGCTTGCCAAACAAAACTGAAATTTTAGATAATGATATTCCGTATTTTCTGGTCAACGCAGATCCTAGTATTTTGGTCAACGACATATCCGCTGAATTATCAGACTTTGTATCCGAGCAAGTGAAATCAGGCAGAACGGACTATGTGGTGGTTATCGAGCATTCTGATTCCTCAACTTTTGCTGAGTATGTCGTGGCCAAAAATCAGGTGATGGGTACATTCCTTTCCATATACCAACAAAAGTCGCGAGAACAGTTTGACAAAGAATTTTTTGACCTTGAAAACGAGATGAGAAGACAAATAAGCAAGAATAGACCCATGTCATTCATCTTCAATAATGTCGATAAATAGAAATAACTATTGCTAATCGCAAAAAATGACAAGCTTCGTCCTATATCTACTTGAATCCAGCACTGTGTTGGCAGTCTTGTATCTGCTATACCTTCTGGCGATGAGGAAGGAGACTTTCTTCAATCTCAATCGGTTTTTTCTATTGGGCATTCTGGTGTTTTCATTGCTCTTTCCGTTTTTGAGTTTTGATATTGCTCCAATTCGAATTGAGGCAATGGAAGTGCCAGTTCAGGAGATCAGTACGATCCGAAAGGATTTTTACACGTCTCTGGACGAATGGGCTTTTGAAGTCTACTCAAACGGAAGTGCATCAAATGAAACAACAGAAATACCCTGGAATGTTTGGGTTTTTCGGGCAGTGTTCTGGGTTTACCTGGGTGGCCTTGTGCTTATTCTCGGTCGTACAATTGGGTCATTAGACTGGATTGTATTGACCATTCGAAGGAATCAAACCATCGAGAAAAACGGATATAAGATTGTCGTTTTAACCAAAAAAATTGCTCCTTTCTCCTTTCTCAATTATGTCTTCGTGCACGAGGATTTGATTGATACTGAGGAGTATGAGCAAATCGTAGCCCACGAGAGGGCGCACGCACGGGAGTACCATTCCGTGGATTTAATTATTGTTCAACTCTTAGCTGCTGTTTTCTGGTTCAACCCGGTGATCTGGCAATTAAGCAAATCACTGAAAACGATTCATGAATACATAGCAGACCAAAAAATGATCAATTCGGGTTATTCCTTAGTTGAGTACCAGACCTTGCTTTTGAAGCAGTTAGTCAGCAACAACTCATACGGGTTGGTACACAATTTCAACTTAACATTTATCAAAAAAAGAATAACCATGATGACAAATAACAAATCAGGAAAGACAGGAAAACTGAAAGTGGCTCTGGCTTTATTTAGCACCGTACTTTTCAGTATTTTGATAGTGCAGTGCAATTCAAAACTGGATGATCCGGAAACGCTCGAAGGACTTGAAACGCCACTGGGAGTAAACAGCATTGAATTGGATTTGCCCTATTTACCGGGAATGTACACAAGGTTTGATGGGAATCTTGACAATTCTGTTGAGGTTACCATTTCAAAAAACCGTGTATGGTTGGATGGAGATGAATATGAAGTGGGTCAAATAGTTCAGGCAGTTTCTAAAAAGAACCTTTCAGAGCATTCCATCATAGTGATGACTGTAGATAAAAATCAATCAATGTCAATTGTTTTTGATGTACAGGATCAGCTGAGAACGGTTCAAAGGAAGGTGCTTTATCGTGGCATCAATGATTCAGGTGAAAGGGCCGATATGGCTATGTTACTTCCACCGCTTCCGGGAAAAGCTATGCCCGATGGTAGTTATCTTCCAAAAATTGATGACAAGTATATCGCTGCGAAAGGGATCGAAGTTCTAAAAATTCATTTGGGTAAAAACGAAGGTGTTTTAAACGAGCAGCGTGTAGAGCAAATGGTTCGCAAACACATGGCTAATGGTTCGTCAGAGTATGTGGTAAGTGCCAAAGCAGATGAGGACGACACCTTTGGAGAATATTTAACCAATCTGGCTTACATCAATACTGGGTTCAACAATATCTATCAAGAGCGTTCTCAGCAGATGTTTGGCAAGAATTACCTTGAGCTCGATAAATCCATTCCTGAAGAAAAGGAGCAATACAATGCCGTGAGAAAAGGAATTCCACGAGCGATTTCTATTGCAGAGAGAGACTAGAGTAATAAATTCATTTGAGATTAGAGCCCCGTCCACCCGGTCGGGGTTTTTGTTTTTTGGCTGTAATAATCGAATCCTCTGAAATATCCACACGGCTGGTCAGGGATTCCTTTTCCATCATAGAGTCTAATTGGTCAGTGATTAGTAGATTTATATAGAGTACGCCAATTACCAACTGACCCATGGAAAAGAATAATTTTCTCGAACGGATATTCTTTGTCGGAACCAGTGACGAAATGAACGTCATTGACAGGAACCGCATTCATTACTTCAATGTTGTATTGCTTGCACTACCTGTTGTGTATTTCTTGTTTATACTCTACAGTTTCGAGGCCTATCTGAGGCCGGTCAGCGACTGGAAGTTTGATCAATACAATTTCTTCATTTTTGTTGCTATCTGCCTCTTCTGTTATTTTCTCAATCATTGGAGACTTTCGCTGTTGAGCAAGATTCTGTTTTTGATTTCATGGCCGGTCATACTCCATATCATTCCCATCATCATACAGCATACACCTACTGATTATTACTTCGCATTTCCCATGGGGGTTATCTTTCACAGCCTCATGATCCAGGCGCTTTTTTCCAGCAAGAGGACACCAATGATTTATGCACTTTTTATTGGGACTAACCTGGCGCTTTGTCTGAATTTCATGCGCATCCTGATCTATTTTGACACGGAAGGGGGCGGGGATTTGAAGGAGCTGATCAATAACCCATTTTACGTATTGATTGCCCTTTTATATTGGCTGCTCATCAATCTCATTTTGTTTTACATCGGTCGTGTCATCGACTCTACTTCTGAGCAACTAGTGGAATCCAGCCGTCTTGTTGCCAATCAAAAGAGCGAGATAGAAAGTACGCTTCGGGAGCTGAAGGATTCTAACGACAAACTCCTTCAATCAGAAAAAATGGCTTCTTTGGGTGTATTCACAGCTGGTATTGCTCATGAATTGAATAACCCTATGAATTTTATTTCAACCGGTGTGACCATCATAGCAGACCTTGTCAGAAATATCACCGGCAAACTTTCAGGCAATACTGATATGCTTGATGACGAAGTTTCCGCATTGGCAAAAGCCAAGGAAGGTATAGAAGTAGGTGTGCGCAGGTCAACGGAAATTATTGATAACCTTAGTAAATATGCCCGCCCCTCGTCAGAGGAATATGAAGAAAATGATTTGGTCGAGTGCATCCAATCCTCAATAGCGCTTTTTCCCCAAAGCTATCTGCACAATGTGGAGCTTGTCGTAAACCTGCCGGATCAGCTTATGATCAAATGTAATGCTAGCAAGCTCAGCCAGGTCATCGTGAATCTGGTTCAAAATGCCATCGACGCAACAGAAAACGGTAGGGTTGAGGTTAGCTTGATTCAAGGAAAGAAAGGATTTGTTACCATCAAAATTTCTGATAATGGATCAGGAATGGACAAAAAGACATTGGATAAGATTTATGATCCCTTCTTTACTACAAAGGAAGTTGGCAGGGGAACAGGGCTTGGTCTGTATATTGTTTTTGCCGTGATCAAAGAGCATAAGGGAAATATCGAAGTAAAATCAAAAGAGAATATGGGCACCGAGTTTAGCATTACTTTGCCGATGACATAGACAGGCTCAATAGTAAAGCTCATTAGCCAAATACCTTCTCGATGGCTGTCTTTCTGTAGGAAAAGATCTCCCTCAACTTCTTCTCAATAAAAAAGCTATTGGCCAATGAGCCAATAAACCCCATCGGAGGCTGATAGGATACAATATCTTTCATGAGCACACCTCTGTCATTCTTCTCAATGTGATGCTGATGATGCCAGATTCTGTAGGGCCCTATTCTCTGCTCATCGACAAAGTATTTCCCGTCTGCCACATGTGTGATCTCAGTGACCCAACGTGTTTTAATCCCCAGTAAAGGACTGACCCTATATTCTATGATCATTCCCGGGTGCATTTTATCCGGTAGACCCTCAGTCAGAATGTCGAAACCCATATAATCCGGTGTGATCTTTTTGAGATTGGCCGGTGATGAGATAAACGACCAGACATCCTCCAGATTAGCAGAGATTTGCTGTTTTGCATTAAATTGGTAGAAGCCCATTAATCGTTTTTTAGTTGATCCAGCTGATCTTGAACAGCCATCGCCTCGGCAAACTTCAAATCACTTTCAATTCTATTGACCTTGGAGAGCCTGTGTGACTCCTGAAGTAGCTTCCGATACCTATCGGAAAGCACTTCTAACTCTGATTTTTTACGAAATAAAGAAAACATCGCCTATTTATATGTAGGTACATGTAACGCAGAATTTTAGTTCTGGTTCTGAAAAAAGCCCTTATTAAGACCAATGTCGCTTTTGAGCAAAATAGATGATGGTGAGCATGAGGCCGGCAACCAAATAGTATGCGGCCCAAGGGTAAACATAGGATAAGTCGGCATAGTCGACGGCCCATGCCACATCAGCATAAAGTGGATAAAGCCTTAAGGAAGGTAGACTAAGTGCAATGGCCACCAAAACGATCCATCGGTTCAATGACTTTAGTTCGCACAAAATGAGTGTCATAATAAATGGGAATCCTAGAAACATAATCCGCGTCATGTCTTCCCCTGCAAAAAGCCCAAAAGCCATAAACAATAGTGACAGACCTATAAGGGCGAGATAGATTGGGTCTGATAGTCTTTGAATGCGGAAGGTATAAACAGCCAGCAAGGGCAGAACTCCGAAATCCGAACCAAAAGCCGCAAACCACCGGATAAGTCGACTTGGATCCATTGCCAGGAGCTTGCCATGGTATAGTAGTGCCATTACAGAACTGCGCTGATCCATCTGCTCCGGAAAGTACCAAATCCAAAGTTTCTGAACTAGAATGCCAAGAATGAGAGACAGGATTAAATGCTTCGATTTGTCCCACCATTGGGTATTTAGTCCAGTAGAGAGTGTCACCACAATGAGTACCACCATCACCGGTATGAAAGATTCTTTCTGCAAAATGGCCAGGGGTACCAGCAGGTAAAACCAACGGAATTTTTTCCAAAGAAAGAGCAGTAGCGCCCCCGCCTGAAAAAAGTACATCGGAACATCCACGGTCACATAGTCCATGAGATTGTATCGGATGATGCCAGTCCAATGGATCATCAGCCAACCAAAACCTAAAACCATAACAGGCCATTTGATCTGCAAGTGATTCCAAAGAACTAATAAAGCAATACAGCTCCCCAAAAAGAAAAACAGATTGACCCAGTAGAATGAAGACCACAATCCTGAGGTCGGTAGGCTTGCAGCGATAAACGGAATCAGAGGTCGCTGGTAGAAAGGGAATTTTATTTGGGATGATTCATCGGATTTGAAGAACTCGTATAGCTTGGTGTACTGGTGCTTATCGCATAGCGGGCATGTATCATAGTCAAGCGGGCAACTGTGGTAGGCATAAAACAACCATAAAGCCAATGCACAGATTAGCAGAATGAATACAGGCTTGAGGGTATTGGCTCGCACAAGTGCAAGCTACACAATATCAGTATTCCAAATCGAAGGGAAGGGGGTTCTCCAGCATGGTGTGGCCAAACGGCTGCATTTTTTTAGAGCTGGATCTTAGTTGTGTTTTCCTGGATGAAGCTGGAATTCGTTTAGCAGACGGTTGCCCGGTGATGAGCCCTATGGTATGTGCCAGCAAGGGCTCGCTAAGATCACCTAGTGGTATTATTGGCTGCTGAAATTCGAAAACCTGGTTTTGCGCTTCGGGTAAAAAACCATCCTCAAAATCCGAATAGCCGTCGGCATTGTAGTGACGAACAATGATCGGCAGCAGGGCGTAGGTGTTATTATTGTTTCTGGCATCTCTGAGAAGGGTGGAGCCTACGTTTTTTCCTTCGGTTCGGTCACCGATCAGCGTCACCTCCATATAGGGATCCAGGCCGTTGATCACCAGCTCGCTCGCTGAGGCCGTACCGCTACCCACAATAAAATATACCTTGCCAGATATCTGCTCACCTATATTCGCTTCCTTGTCTCTAAACTTTTGTGTAAAGTAAAAATCATGGTTGTCGAGACTTTCAAGGTATGCAGTGTAATAGTCGTTGTATACACTTTCGTAAAAAACATCATTGTCTGTGATGCCAGTGCCAATATAGCTGGCGAGGTTTTTTGCAGCACTCACATATCCACCCCCATTGTATCTAAAATCAACCACCAGATCCGTAATGCCCTCGTTTTTGAAGTCAGCAAAAATGTTCTGCAACTCAATTGCATAGGGGCTGTCTACGCTATCCTGGGGAAAATAGGTATAGACAAAATACCCGATTTTCTTTCCGTCAACCTGATAGATAGAGTCGAGGAAATTTGGGTTTTCTTCGTAAACGATGGTCTGCAGCGGCACGTCTTGCCAAAAGCTGTATTGACCATCTACATATCTTTCAACAGATATAGTATGATCCTCGCCCAATTGCCCAAAGAGTGTTCGGACATTATCAGATGCAATCTCCGTGGCATTGACATGTGTGATTCGGTCTCCCCGCTGCAGCCCGGCCATTTCAGCCGGTGAGTCTTTTTTCACGTAGGTGATCATAAAAGTATTTCGGCCTGTCTCGGATGACACGAGCCACTGAAATTCATAGCCTGCTTCAAGTCGTGTACCGGTAAGGCGACCATACAGTTCATCATAATCCGGATGGATGATGGAGTATCTGTCCCCCTCGTATTTCAGGGAATTGAAAAAATCGGTCGGTTCCAACTCCAGGTCAACCGTAATAGGTAGCTCGACATTCCAAAGATAGTAGGAGTTCATTGTGCCATAGATCCATTCATTGGTAGGGCCATAAGGGTTGATGGTTGGATCAGTATCATCTTCATTGCAGGATGTGAGTAAAATGATACTCGAAAAAAAGAACAGATATTTTAGGTAAGATTTCAAATGCGACTCGTAGTTATTTCCAATTTATAAATGTTTCTTTCGGCCAAATAGTTTCTTAGGAACCTTAATATACATTTCAATTCGATTTTTTGTTGTCAAGGTATCGAAGAAAATCCCCGTCATGTATAGATTCTAACGTTTCGGTAGATGCCCGATAGACGTAGGCATAGCAAATTTCGCGCCTGTTTTCTATGTGCACTGTAATCTTTTTTCGCTCATATTCATCCTCGGCCTTGGGAGGGTTGTTTACTCCTTCGTATTCATCCAGTTTAAGCAATACTGTCTCATGGTTGTCATCCAATTCAAGCAGTTCGCCTAATACCTGATCGCTTGAGCTATCACTAGGCACAAGTCCCGGGTACCACCCGATCAGGAAAAGTTTTCCTTGGTAGGTTGCTGGCCCTAGTCGCCTGCTGTGAGCCTCCAAAAACCGTGAAAGCTCATTGTCTGCTTTCTTGAGCAGTGTGCCGTAGACAAACAAAAGAGGATTGCTCATGAGCTTACCGATTGTTGTATTTCATCCAACTGAGCGATGGCGCTTTCTATGTCTTTCACCTCTTTCACGATGAGCATCAACTTATTTTTGATCTCTTTGAGCTGATAGGCCGCAGGGTGGCTTTGCACATATCCCATGACCTGACCAAACACAGGGGATGTGTAGTAGGCCTCGTTTTCCTGAGGAGGGAAGTAGCATCGCATCCGTTCGTTTTTTAGGGATATCTTCTCGAACCCCATTTTGATCGCGATCCAGCGCAGACGGACAGTTTTAAAAAGGTCAACCACCTCCGGCGGAAGCTTTCCAAACCGATCGGCCACTGAGTGGGTAAATTCCTCCAACTCCGTTTCGGTTTTGATGTTGTCTATTTTGGTATAGAGGCCCAACCGTTCGGTGATATTTTTGACATACTGCTCTGGGATCATGATCTCGAGATCCGTCTCGATCACACAGTCGTTTACAAAATCTTTGGGAAGGGTGATCTCTCCCTCCTGCTCAAATAGTTCTTTGAACTCCGTGTCTTTCAAATCCTGAACTGCTTCGTCCAGAATTTTATGATACATATCAAAGCCGATATCGGAGATAAACCCGCTTTGCTCTCCTCCGAGTAGATTGCCCGCCCCTCGTATGTCCAGGTCACGCATGGCGACCTTGAAACCATCCCCAAGATCAGAGAATTCCTCCAGTGCACTGAGCCGCTTACGCGAATCTGTGGACAGAGCTGAAGTAGGCGGAGTGAGCAAGTAACAAAAAGCCTTTTTATTAGACCGTCCGACACGCCCACGCATCTGATGTAGATCGGACAGCCCAAAATTCTGAGCACTGTTGATAATGATTGTGTTGGCATTGGGGATGTCCAGGCCCGATTCGATGATGTTGGTGGAGACCAGTACGTCGTACTCTCCTTCGATAAATTTGAGCATCGTTTTTTCTAGTAGGGCTCCGTCCATTTGGCCGTGCGCTACACCAATTCTTGCATCAGGAACCAGGCGGTGAATGATGTTGGCAATGCTGTCAATGTCACTCACCCGATTGTGCACGAAAAATACCTGCCCCCCTCGTCTTAGCTCGTAGCTAATCGAGTCACGGGTCATCTCCTCATTGAAAACATGGATTTCGGTCGTGACCGGCTGGCGGTTGGGTGGTGGGGTCGAAATAATGCTCAAGTCCCTTGCGCCCATGAGTGAAAAATGAAGTGTACGAGGGATCGGTGTGGCAGTCAACGTGAGCGTATCTACATTGACCTTGAGTTCTTTGAGCTTGTCTTTGATCTTGACGCCAAACTTCTGTTCCTCGTCAATGATTAGCAGGCCCAGGTCTTTGAACTCCACATCCTTGTTGACAATCCGGTGAGTACCTATGAGAATGTCGATTTTACCCTCCTGGACCTTTTTGAGAATTTCCTTAATCGTCTTGGTCGAACGAAAACGGTTGATAAATTCGACCTCTATAGGGAAGTTCGCCAGTCGCTCTTTGAAGGTATGGTAGTGCTGCATGGCCAAGATGGTGGTAGGCACGAGAACAGCCACTTGTTTGCCATTGTCAGCAGCTTTGAAGGCAGCACGTATGGCCACTTCGGTTTTCCCAAAACCCACATCACCACAAACCAACCGATCCATCGGATGAGCCTTTTGCATATCGATTTTTACATCTTCGGAGGCTTTTCCCTGGTCGGGAGTGTCCTCGTACAAAAAGGAAGTTTCGAGCTCCGCCTGTAGGTAGCTGTCCTCTGAAAACGAAAAACCTGGTGCTGCTTTCCTTTTGGCATAGAGCGAGATTAGTTCCTTGGCGATGTCCTTGACTTTGCTCTTGACTTTCTTCTTTTTGTTTTCCCATTCCGGAGACCCCAATTTGCTGACCAGCGGTGGTCCCGCCTCTTTGCCGCTGTACTTGGAAATCTTGTGGAGTGAATGGATGCTGATGTACAAAAGGTCGTCATCACGATAGATCAGACGTACCGCTTCTTGCTGGTTGCCATTAACCTCTACGGTATCCAGTCCGGCAAACCTTCCGATGCCATGGTCGACATGCACTACGAAATCCCCGGGATTGAGGGTACGGAGTTCCTTGAGGGTGAGTGCTTTTGACTTGGAGTGTTTCTTGCGGATTTTGTAGCGATGAAACCGCTCGAACAACTGATGATCGGTGAAGCACTTGACCTGTGCGTGATGGTCTATGAAGCCTTCTCTCAGCCCGATCATCAATGGGTTAAATTTTAGAAACGGACTGATTTCTTCAAAAATCGATCGAAGCTGGTTCAGCGGCTTTTCTGACTCAGAAGCAATAACGGTACTATATCCTTTCTCCTGGTGTTCTTCCAGACTTTGGGCGATGAGCTCAAAATTTTTGTTGAACGACGGTTGGGCAGAAGCCTCAAAGCTGAAGACGGTAGCGCCTTGATGGTAGAAGCGATTGCCAAACTCGATGTTGAGATATTTAAGGATTGCATCAGAAAAGGACTGTCCCGTTTCGAATAGCAACTCAGGCTTGAGCGAAATATTAGACTCACCGCTGGCGGCCAAAATGGTTTCAAAGCTGTCCGTCGCTTTGGCGAAATATTTGTCAAGAATGTCGGTAGTATGCTCTAAATCCTTAATCCAGATTTTCGAGTTGTTGGGGATGTAGTCCATAAAGGACTGTCGTTCTTCTTCCAGCAGTTTGGTCTGGACGTTAGGAATAATGTGTACGGTCTTCAGTGGGTCTTTGGAAAGCTGCGTCTCAGGGTCGAAAGTACGAATGCTTTCTATTTCGTCCCCAAAGAGTTCAATTCGATAAGGCCATTCCCCGGCATACGAGTACACATCTACTATCCCCCCACGAATCGCAAATTGACCCGGCTCATAAGCAAAATCATCCCTCTCAAACCCGTACTCGACGAATAGATCACATAGGAAGTCTACGTCCACTTTTTCTCCGACCTTGGCAGTGAAAGTGTTCTTGACTAAGGATTTTTTGTTGATTACCTTTTCAGTGAGCGCTTCCGGGTAGGTCACTATCAATTCCCCCGACGAAGATTTGTTGTTTATCCGATTGAGGATCTCGGCCCTCATGAGGATGTTGGCATTTTCAGTCTCTTCAAACTGATAGGGTCTTTTATATGATGAGGGAAAAAGCAGGACTTCTTTGTCTCCGAGGAGATTCTGAAGGTCGTTGTGAAAATAAGCGGCCTCCTCTTTTTCGTGCAGGATAAAGATGTGGTTTTGATGGTTGGTTTGGTACACAGCGGCAGCTACCACGGCGTCCAGGCTTCCCACGAGCCCTTTGGCCTGAAGGCACAGTGGTTCATTCGGTTTGGCGGTTTCAGCCAATCCTTGCACATTTCCGTCTTCCTTATAAATCGAAAGTAATTCCTTATTGGTCACGTACCCTTGTTTCGATTTGGGGGGCAAATTTATGTCAATTCACGACCAAAAGGATTAAAACAAGGTGGCCAAATGATCAAATAATTGGTCATCAGGAAACCTTTATGACAGAATGCTGTTTAAGGAATACAATTAGTAATAAAGTTTTAGTTAGTACAATTCTTACTTTGCAAGCCTTTTGCAAATTATAGGTTAAGGTTAGGTTAGTGATCTCGGCACGCTGTTTGGTACCAGCGTGCCGAGCACTTTTTAGGCCTGCGATAAAACATGTGCTAATTAACCTCCAATTAACTTTCGATCCTTAACTTGGCTGAAAACAACAGCCATGAAATATCTGACATCCATTCTTCTCCTTTTCATTTGTTCATCAGTAGCCTTCTCCTGGGGCAAAACGGGGCATCGAGTGGTGGGACAAATTGCCTACAACCACCTCACCAACAAAGCCAAAAAGAACATTCAGAAAGTCCTCGGTGATGAGCAGCTCGGCATGGTCGGCAACTATATGGATTTTATACGCTCCAGGTCTGACACAAAGTACATGACTCCCTGGCACTACTGCACAGTACCCGATGGCAAAACCTATGACGAAGTGGGTGCCCCGGAGCAAGGGGATGCGGTGGTGGCCATCGAGCGGTTGATTGAGGAGCTCAAAACAAAAAACTTCACCTATGAGTCAGAGATCGAAAACCTGAAATACCTGGTGCATATCGTGGCAGACATTCACCAGCCGCTGCACGTTGGGAATGGAGAGGACAAAGGGGGCAATGACATCAAAGTAGAATTTTACTGGGAAGACAGTAATCTGCATCGGGTTTGGGATAGCGGGATCATCGATAAGCAGCAGCTGAGCTACATGGAATACGTACGCTGGATCGATATAGCGAAAGAAGATCAAATCACACAGTGGCAGACTGATGGCGTACGGGTATGGGTCAAGGAATCCTACGACTACCGCGAGCAGGTCTACGATTTCCCGGAAAGCAAGAAACTCAACTACCGCTATGTCTATGACAATATCGCTGCAGTGAATGAGCGACTCCTACAGGCCGGCATAAGGCTCGCGGGGATATTGAATGAGATATATGGTTAAAAAGGCAACTGATCCAGCTGTACGTTACCCCCGGTGAGGATCACACCGGTTTGTTTTCCGGCAAATTTTTCTTTGTGTTTGATCAATAGGGCAACAGCTACGGCGCTTGAAGGCTCGATAATGATCTTGGTTCGCTCCCAGAAAAATCTCATGGCGCTGATGATCTCCTCTTCGGTCACGCACTGCACATCGTGTGCATATTTCTTGATGATGTCGAAATTCAGATCTCCGACTGTGACGAGCAAACCATCGGCTATAGAAGTTTGCTCAGGCTTGAGCATTTGCTTTTTCCCGGTCTGGTACGATTCGTAGGTTTCGTTCACCTGCTCTGGTTCTGCAAGGATCAATTTGGTGCTGGGGCTGACATACCCACAAACCAACGCTGATCCGGCAGCGAGTCCTCCTCCTCCGACGGGGGTGATCATGTAATCCAGATCCGTGTGATCCTCGATGAGCTCTTTGGCTGCCGTGGCTTGCCCGGCTATAATTCTGGGGTCGTGATACGGGTGTATCTGGATGGCCCCGGTTTTTTCTACTATTTTTTTACACGCAGCAGCACGGGCCTCCTCTGTTGGCTTACAAAAGGTAAGTTCTGCACCGTAGTTCTGTACCGCTTCGATCTTTACCGGCTGGGCAGTTTCGGGCATTACGATGTAGGCCTTTACCCCAGCGGCTCCAGCAGCTTTGGCTACAGCCTGGGCATGATTTCCTGAAGAGTGTGTGGCAAAGCCGTTCGCGCGATCCTCGGGTCTATAAGACAGCACCACGTTAGTTGCTCCCCGCATTTTGAAAGCACCAATTTTTTGAAAATTTTCACACTTGAAGTACACATTACCTCCAACCAAGTCATTGAACGTTTGATTGGTGATGATGGGGGTATTGTAGATGTATTTGGCGATGCGGGTGTGAGCCCTCTTAATATCGCTTAGACTGGGGGTGTTCATTGTAATAGCAAGTTAATCGTCGCAAACTTACTCGGAAATGATCTTTAATACTCTATCAGGGTAGTCGGAAATTATGCCATCGACCCCCCATGAAATGACATTTTTGATATCATTGGAATCATTTACTGTCCATGGGATCACCTTGATGTCCTTTCCCTGCAGGTATTTTACTTTTTCAGCATCCAGCAATTTGAAATAGCAGCTGTAGATATCCGGCTTGAAACCGAGCGCTTCTAAGTTGTGGTCTATCCCATCCTCATTTTCTACCAATGCGGCCAGAACAATGTCCGGGTGGTTTTGATTAAAATACTCTAATACCCTAAAATCAAAGGACTGGACATTGACGTAATTCTTGTCCATGTTTTGGATGATGAAGTCATAGACGAGCTTTGAAAATGCCGCCGGAGCAGGGTGATAAAGGTGATCATCTTTCGGGTCACTTTTGATTTCGATATTCCACCAGACAGGGCCGATGTTGTTTCCCGATCGGTATTGATCAACATCCTTTACCAGATCAAAAAGCAAAGGTTTGGTGGCTTTCATTTTTACCTGATTAGGAAACCTTGGATGAACCTTTGACCCAACATCGTATTTCCTGATTTGATCGTAGCTCATTTGGTAGATATTATGGCTGAGTGCCTCCTCTTCAGGAATTTCATTGCCAAGGGTATCTAGCGCTATTTCAGGATTCATGTAGGGCTCATGAGAGACCAGCAGCTCACCATCTTTGGTCACTGCCAGGTCCAGTTCAAGGGTCGTGATCCCCAACTCCAATGCTTTAATAAACGCAGGAATGGTATTCTCCGGGAGGAGGCCCCTGGCCCCACGGTGGCCCTGAACATCGATTTTTTTGTCTGCCATAGGTTTTTCTGTTTGGCATGAAGCCAAAATACAAATTAGAAAAAAGCCGAAAGACGCGTGCAGAAATCTCATTTTTGTTCGCGGATCGCCAGGACTGTAATAATAAGGGTAATGATCCCGGAAATTATCAATCCAATTGTCAGAGTACTATTAATAATGCTATCGTACAGCGATGCGCCCAGCACTCCGCCGATCAAAGGTCCTACAACGGGTATCCAGCTATAGGGCCAGTTGGACTTGCCCTTCCCCGCAATGGGCAACAGGAAATGAGCGAGCCTTGGACCAAAGTCCCTTGCAGGGTTGATGGCATAGCCTGTGGAGCCACCAACCGCCATACCGATTACCACGATGAGCGCGCCCACCACCAGGGGATTCAGTCCTTTAGAAAACTCATTGGCACCTAGATAGGAAAGAGCGAAAAGCAAGAGAAAAGTACCCAGTACCTCGCTTAGCAAATTGCTGTATCGGGATGGGATAGCCGGGCTTGTGCTAAAAACTCCAAGTTTTGTATCGGGATCTTCTGTGGCCTTCCAATGGGGAAGGTACTGTAGCCAAACCACCGTAGCCCCGAGCATGGCGCCGAGCGTTTGAGCCAAAATGTATCCGGGCACCCGTTCCCAGGCAAATTCTCCTACGGCAGCAAAACCCAGCGTCACGGCCGGATTGATATGTGCACCGGAGTAAATACCCACCGCGTATATGGCAAAGGTCACGGCCAGGCCCCAGCCGACGGTCACCACAATCCAGCCAGAGTCCTTGGAATAGGATTTATTGAGATTCAAACCGGCATTGACGCCTTCACCAATGTAGATCAATACGGCAGTACCGATGAATTCTGCAAGGTAGATGTTCATTTTAGTGTGAGGCTTACCGGGCAGTGATCCGATTCATTGTATTCCGGGTGGATTTCTGCTTCCTCCACATTGGTCATGAGCTCCTCACTCACCAAAAAATAATCTAATCGCCAACCGATGTTCTTTTCTTTGGCCCCGGCCCGATAGCTCCACCAGCTGTACTTGACCTCATCAGGGTGTAGATGTCGAAAGGTATCCACAAAGCCCGCTTCCAGGAAATTGGTCATCCCATCGATCTCTACCTGGGTATAGCCGGCAGACTTGTTGTAGTTGGCTTTGGGCCTTGCTATGTCGATCTCCTGGTGACAAACATTGAAGTCCCCACAGACGATGACGGGTTTGGTTTGCTCGAGTTCTTTGAGAAAGTTTTTAAAGTCTTCATCCCAGCCTTTTCGGTAGTCCAGGCGCTTCAATTCCTGTCCACTATTAGGTACATATACAGTGACCAGATAATAATCAGAAAACTCAGCAGTCAATACCCGACCTTCATTGTCGTGATCGGAAATACCGATTCCTTTGATGATCTGAAGGGGCTCTTCCTTGGTCAAAATGCTCGTGCCACTATAGCCTTTTTTCTCAGCACTGTTTGAAAAAACTTTGTACGGGGCGATATCCCCAAGAGCCTCTATTATCTGGTCGTCCTGTGCTTTGGTTTCTTGAATGCAGATTGCATCAGGTGACAGCTGAACGAGTGATTCGTGAAAGCCCTTTTTGATGGCGGCCCGGATGCCGTTGAGGTTCCAGGAAACTAGTTTTTTAGACATGGAATCTTAATTGTAATAATACGATGGACAAAGTAACTCATAAATATACAAACCCGGATGTTCAAAATCCTGCTAGCAGATTCTTTCTCTGTTTTTTCTTATGGTTGGAGTAGGGAATCATCACGGCAGGGTAGAGCATGTATACCCAACCTGATATACTAAAGGCCAAATCGGGTTGAATAGGGAGTTGACTGATAATACCTGAGAGGATAGGAATTAAGCTCATCACCACATTGTACTGCATACTATGCCGGGTATCAAAAACCTCTATTGTAGTTAGCTTCAATTGACTTCTTCTTTGATAGGCAATCCGATACATCCAGGCTAGGGTGAGGAATATGGAGGAAGCCCCGATAGCATATATCACCATGAGAGTGGGCGCATCTTGCAACTGGATCACTTCCGTGAACAGATAATTTAGCTTAGCCTGGTTGTTAAACATCAGAGCTGAGAACATATCGTACAAAACCGTGAATAGAAACTTGAGAGGATAGATATAAAATAGGATCAACAAGAGGAGGAGGGTATTGACTGATACGATCTTAGGGTCCTTAAACCCATATCGAATGAAGAACAGGTAATGCTGGTACCAGATGAGCATAAGCAGGACGATGCACACAGCAAAGGGAAGAAAATCCTGGATAAACTGCATCAATTCAGAAAAGGTTTCAGGGATGCTCGAGGAAACCACGAGGAGCGCAGTAGCGATGGCAAACACCCCATCGGAGAGGGCTTCTACCCTTGTGTTGTCAACCCCCCTATGTCGGAAGCTGCCATCAGAAGAATTCTTATTTCGGGACTTGAGTACGGATCGGAACATTCGAGAAAATTAGTCCTACTTTGTCAAATTAGAAAATCAATTTGGTTTGCCCCTCATTCTGACGGGGCCAAATTAATTTCGCTGCCGTTCCCTCGGGCTACTTCATGGCAAAATGGGGTTAGTGGATATTCGATTCGAATCAAATTTTATAATGATCCATGATCAGCCGTTCGAATAGTTTTTGAGGCAGAAACTTTTTGAGCTTTCCGGCCAGAGTGTCCAGAAATTTACCTACTGTGTAACGTACTTTCGGGTTTTTCTTTTTGATGATCTTCTCGACCAACCGAGCTATTTTTTTCAGATCATCCCCGTTCTGCTCATTGTCGATGATCAGCTGGTGTACTATGTCGAATTGGGCTTTATGAGGCCCGTCAGTTTTGGCGCTCTCCGCGACGATTCTATTCGCTGAAATATCTGTAAGAAAATCCCCCGGCTCGATAAGGCAGGCCTTGATACCAAAGGCCTTCATCTCCATACGCAGCGATTCTGTCCAGCCTTCCAGCGCATGCTTGGCTGCTACATAATAACTCTGGTACGGAATGGCGAACAATCCCAGAACGGAGCTGATGTTAATAATAAGGCCAGACCGCTGTTCCCTCATAATCGGCAATACAGCCAGAGCCATATTCTTTGCACCCCAAAAATTGGTTTCCATGATATTTTTGGCCTCAGCCAGAGAGGTGTCTTCTATGGAGCCAACCAATGAAATCCCGGCGTTGTTGATCAGCACATCAATGCGACCATGATTTTGAATGATTTGATGGACACCGTTTTCTATCGATGGAACATCGGTCACATCCATCTTAAGCATAAACGGATCATCAAATTCCCTTCGACTCGTTCCGAAGACTATGTTTCCCAGCGAGGTAAGATGATCGAAGCAGGCCTCGCCGATTCCGGAGGATGCCCCTGTGATCAGAATTACTTTTTTTGATTCTTCTGTCATAGATTATAGAAATGCAGCGCCAAAAACCCCGGCAGAATCTCCTAACACAGGCTTCAATATTTTGGTGACACAGTCAGGGTTGAATACATGTTTTTTGACTTCATCGAGTCCCTTGCTATAGAGCGCATCTATATTTCCAACCCCTCCGCCCAGCACTATTGCATCCGGATCGATCGAATTGATAATGGTGGAAATAGCCAGCCCAAACTTTTCCAACAGGCGATCAATGGTCTGACCTGCGTAAGCGTTCTTGTCGCGCTGTTGATAAATGTCCTTTAGCGCCAGGCTGATACCGGAGATCTCTTGAAAATATCGCTCCAGTGATGGCCCGGCAATGACAGTTTCCACACACCCTATTTTTCCACAGTAGCATTTGCCACCCGATTCGTCCAGGTAGTTGTGCCCCCACTCCCCGGCAATACCGTTGGCGCCGTTCCATATTTCTCCATTCATTACCAGTCCACCTCCTACCCCGGTACCCATGATCACTCCAAATACCACCCGCGCCTCGGGAAAGGTTTTGGCCACCACTCCCATATGGGTCTCAGCCAAGGCCAGGCAATTGGCGTCATTTGCTATACGCACTTCCCTGGACAATAGTGATGTCAGGTCTTTGAGAATAGGTTGATCGTTGAGGTGAATCGAGTTTGACCCTTTGAGTAGTCCGGTTTTAGGGTGGAGAGAGCCGGGTGTGCCTATGCCAACGAGCGGCAGCTGTTGACTGGATTCACCTTCCAGGTCTTCGATCAGAAGTTTGATTCGACTAAGTACGTGCTTGTACCCCTTATCCCCTTCCGTGGGGATTCGTTTACGTACGAGGACATTGTTGTCATCCTGGGTATCGATGACCACTCCCTCTATTTTGGTCCCCCCCAGGTCAATACCGCATCGGATCATAAGTGCAGAGAATATTTGTAGCCGGTAAAACTAGCAGGATTCATCGGAAAGTGGTGGCTTCCCGAACAGCGACCTCCAGATCAGATATCTCGGACTTCCTTATTCTTTCATTCCAACCAAAAATGTCTTTCATTTCTTTCGAAATCCATTCCATGTGCTGTTTGACACTGGCAATGTCAAAAAAGAGCCGACCTGTTCGGTAGATGAAAAAGTCTTTGAGGTGGAGGGTTTTTTCAAATTGCACACTGAACTGCAGCTCAGCGGCCAGCAATGGATACTCCTTATCCTGATAGTTGCTGGCGGACTGAAGGATCCATTCTGATTGATCTCCATACAGGTCTACCAGATAGATAATTTCTGCCCGGCTAAATTCTGGAAACTGCTTCTTCAGTTTTTTTCTGTATTTCTCCAGGGATTTCATATTCTTGAAGCCGTTGCCAGGGAGCTTGATTTTTTTCGTATTGGATTTAAATTCCTTGAATATGGAATTTGAACTGCTTCGGATCTCCAGCATCCTGTCTACCGCTCTCTTGGCCATTTTTCGATAGCCCGTCAGCTTGCCGCCAGCGATCGTGATTAGGCCTTTTTCAGACACAAAAATTTCGTCCTTTCGGGAAATCTCACTGGCCGACTTTCCTTCTTCTTCGATAAGTGGCCGCACACCTGACCATGATGACTGCACGTCACTGAGTTTTAACTGAATGGTCGGGAAGGTGCTATTCACTGCCTCGAGCAGGTATTCTACATCTTGCTTGCTGGTGAGGCTACGGCCAGGATCTCCTTTGTAATCGGTATCAGTTGTACCAATATAGGTGATATCCCTTTTTGGGATAGCGAATATCATACGTCCGTCTCCTACGTCGAAATACACCGATTGCTTCACAGGCAGCTTGTCAAATGGCACGACTATGTGTACTCCCTTGGTTAGGTGCAATTTCTTCCCGGAGATTGTTTCCTGTTTTGACCGAAGCTCATCGGCCCACGGCCCGGCGGCATTGATCACAAAGTCCCCGTAGACTTTTATGGAATCTTTGGACTCCTGGTCGCTAAGCTCTATGCCACATATTTTTCCTCCCTTTTCCAGAAAATGGGAACATTCAGCATAGTTGAGGGTTACTGCCCCAAAGGACTGGGCTTTTTTAATGATTTCAATAACCAATCGAAAATCATCGGTCTGATATTCAGAGTACAGTCCACCGCCTTCTAGGATGTCCTTATCAAGAAGAGGTTCCGCGGCCAGCGTTTCTTCAGGAGTGAGCATTTGTCGCTGATCGGCTTTTTCTACATCGGCCAGCACGTCATAGACCATCAGTCCTACCGAAGTGATGATCTTGCCATAGTTTCCATCCTTGATCAGGGGAAGAAGCATTTTTTCAGGACGAACGAGATGTGGGGCCAGGTTGTGGACGATGGCTCGCTCTTTGCCTACCTCTCGTACCAGGCCAAATTCAAATTGCTTGAGATATCGCAGGCCTCCATGTATGAGTTTGGTGGACTTGCTGCTCGTGCCAGAGGCAAAGTCGTTTTTTTCTACCAGGGCCACTCTGAGTCCTCGTGCAGATGCATCAAGTGCAATACCTGCTCCCGTTATTCCGCCACCAATGACGATCAGGTCATAGTAGTCTTTTTCCAGAGCTCTTAGGGTAAGGGATCGTTGGCTGGCAATGGAGGCAGGGGACATAATCTGGTGTTAAATAGATCAACCCGTTTTTGCCCAGTTCATACAGCGCTTGACAGCATTGTGCCACCCGGTGTACAGTAGGTCTCGGGTATATTCATCCATTTTTGGCTTAAACGTCTGGTCAACGGCTTTTTTCTTGAGCAGGTTGGATTTCTTCCAGATACCAATGGTGATGCCCGCAATAAACGCAGCTCCGTAGGCAGTCGATTCGATATTCTTGGGCCTTTCAACTATCGTATTCAGCATGTCGGCCTGAAACTGCATGAGGTAGTTATTGGCGCTTGCCCCACCATCGACTTTAAGTTTGGATACCTTCAGGCCCGAGTCGGTCATCATGGCTCCAACTACATCGCGGGTCTGGTAGGCCATGGAATCCAATGTGGCTTTGATCAGATCATTGTTATCGGTATCCCTCGTCAGTCCGAATATTCCGCCCCGAGCGTACATATCCCAAAATGGAGCCCCTAATCCTGCAAATGCCGGAACCACATAGACACCATTGTCATGGGAAGATTTCTTGGCTATGGCCTCAGTCTCTTCAGCCGAATTGATCATTTTCAATCCGTCTCTTAGCCATTGGATCGCTGCTCCCGCTATGAATATACTGCCCTCCAGAGCATACTCAATGGTACCATTGATACCCCACGCAATAGTGGTAAGCAGTCCGCTTTTGGAAAACTGGATTTCCTCACCAATATTCATCAGCATAAAACAGCCGGTGCCGTAGGTGTTTTTCACATCACCCGGTTCGAAGCATCCTTGACCGAACAACGCAGCCTGCTGGTCTCCGGCTACACCCGTAATTTCTATGTCTGCCCCGATCAGACGCGCTGTCCCAAAATAGTAGCCGCTATGGGTCACCTCGGGCAGCATCATTCTGGGTATGTCAAATTTTTCGAGGAGCTCGTCATCCCACTTGAGCTCTACGATGTTAAAGAGCATGGTGCGTGAGGCATTGCTGAGATCTGTCAGATGCGATTCTCCCTTGGTCAGGTTCCAGATGAGCCAGGTGTCTATTGTGCCAAACAACAATTCTCCATCCTCGGCCTTAGTTCTGGCTCCGGATACATTGTCCAGAATCCACTGAAGCTTGGTGGCTGAGAAATAAGGGTCTGCCACCAGACCAGTGGCTTTTTTGATATACGATTCGTACCCCTCGTCTTTGAGGTCCATACAGGCCTCCGAGGTACGCGTATCTTGCCAAGATATGGCATTGTAGACAGGCTTGCCGGAGGTCTTATCCCATACCACTACGGTCTCACGTTGATTGGTGATGCCGATGGCGCTGATCTCCTTGATATTGATTTTGGCCTTCTTGATCACATCATAGATGAGACCTTCCATTTCGTGTACGATCTGCATGGGATCATGCTCTACCCAGCCTGGTTTGGGATAGATTTGTTTGATCTCAGACTGAGCCATGGCCACCCATCGGGTCTTGCTATCGAACAGTACAGCCCGTGAACTGCTCGTACCTTGATCCAATGCCAGAACGTATTGCTTCATATTCTCAAATATCTATGATTTTGTTGAAATAGTTCAAATAAAGAAATGACATTTTTCATTGACATCAATTACAGTTCAATTCATCAATAGGAAACCAAAAAATTGGGAGTAATGCAACATTAGATCAGACCCCTTCCTTTTAGCTCAAGATATTTGTTGACCACATCGATGGTCAGGTTTTTTGGGTTGGTGAGTACGGACTGGATGCCATTTCGCTGAAACAGCTTTTGGATGAGCTTTTTTTCCAGATCAAACTTTTCAGCGATGGACTGCTGGTAGATCCCCATAAGGCTATTAGCCTCAGCGCTAATGAATTCCTTCAACTCAACATTTTCGAAAAGAATCACCACGAGCAGGTGATTTTGATTGAGTTTTTTGAAAAGGGCCATCTGATGATCAAGCGAGGAGACGGTCTCAAAGTTGGCGTACATCAGCAAAAGGCTCCTGCGCGAAAGGTTGTGCTTGACCTGGGCATATAGTTCGTAATAGTTAGGCTCTTTAAAAGTTGTTTTTTCATTGTAGAGCTGCTCAAGGATCAGTTTGAGTTGATGTCTTCGCGCATCCGCTGCGAGGAATGTATCCACTTGATTTTCGAACGTGATCAATCCAGCTTTGTCGCTTTTTTTCAACAACACATTAGATACTGCCAAGGCTGAATTGATAGCATAGTCATAAAGTGTAAGGCCATGAAACGGCATATGCATGGTTCGGCCTTTGTTGATCACACAGTAGACCGGCTGAGACTTTTCTTCCTGAAAGACGTTCACCATCAGGTGCTGCTTACGTGCCGTTGCCTTCCAGTTGATTTTTCTTATGTCATCACCGTACACATAGTCTTTGATTTCCTCAAACTCAAAATTGAAACCAGGCCTTCGTACCTTTTTCAGACCCAGCTCCAAGTTGGTTTTGGAGAGGAGCAGGAATTCGGTCCGTTTCATATGGGGAATGGAGGGGTAGACTTTCACCATCTGATCCTCAGCAAAAGTGTATCTCCTCAAGATTAACCCAATGATGCTGGAGGTCATTACATTGACTTTACCGAAATGGTACTCGCCACGATCCTTGGGATCCAGCTCATATTTAATCGTTGTCTTATCTCCGGGGTTTAGCTTGAGCTCAAAGGACAGATTTCTGCTTTGAAACTGAACGGGTGCCTCGTCGAGTACCCTGAACCAGAGGGCGAACTTGTAGTATGATTCTAAAAACAACCGGACTGTGTTTTCTTCTCCCAAGGCAAACATCTCCTGGCAAACCCTCCGACCATGGATTGTACCGCCAGATGTGTAAAGGAGCATTATGTCTAGCAATATCAGGATAAGGAACGTCCAAAACAAAACAAGGAATAGCGGATAAAGCCCCGCAACAGCATAGGATAAAACCCCAAGCAAGACCAGGGCGATACCGACCTGGTAGAGCCGATTTGACAAAAAGATATTTCGGAAAAAATGGATCACTACCTCGGCACTTCGATTTGTTCTACCACCATTCTGATTATTTCATCACTGGTCAGGCCTTCCATTTCCCTCTCGGGAGAAAGGATAAGTCTATGTCTGAGCACAGGGTAAGCCACATACTGGATGTCCTCTGGTATGACAAAATCCCGACCACTCATGACGGCTTTGACCTTCGCAGACTGCATGATGCCGATCGACGCTCGTGGTGATGCTCCCAGGTAGAGATCGGATGAATTTCTGGTTTTGTTTACGATCGCTGCGATGTAGTTGAGGAGCTTGTCTTCAATAATTACTTTTTGGATTTCAGCCCGCACCTTTAGCAGATCCTTAGACTTTAATATTGCCTTCAGCTTACCGGTGGGCTTGTTGGCCTCATGGAGTTTCATGATGCCGACTTCCTCCTGTTCGGTAGGATACTCTGCTATGATCTTAAACAAAAACCTGTCGAGTTGTGCCTCGGGCAAACGGTAAGTGCCTTCCTGCTCGATCGGGTTTTGGGTGGCTAGTACAAAGAAGAGATCGCTCAATGGATAAGTGGTGCCATCGACCGAAATCTGCTTTTCTTCCATCACCTCGAAGAGGGCAGCCTGGGTTTTGGCCGGGGCGCGATTGATTTCGTCTATGAGGAGCACTTCGGTAAATACCGGGCCTTGCTTAAACTCGAATTCGTTGCTTTTGAGGTTGAATATGGAGGTACCTATCACATCAGAGGGCATCAGATCTGAGGTAAACTGTATCCTACCAAACCCTGAATCAATAAGGCTTGAGAGGGCTTTGGCCGATAGTGTCTTGGCGATACCCGGCACACCTTCGATGAGGGCATGACCGTTGGCCAGCAGGCAGATCAGCATCTGATCGATCATTTCGGTTTGGCCTACTACCGCTTGCTCTACCGCGGTTTTCAATTCATTGATTTTATCACTGATAATGCTGATGTCGCTTCTTACTTCTTCACTCATGTTCGATTGATTTTCGTGACAGGCCCGTGAGCCCATAAAATTTGTTTAGCTGATCATTGACCAATACCAGGTCATCTGCTGTGTTTTTTGCTTTTTGCTCCAGGAGCTTAAACAATTCAAAAAGTTCTTTGATAAAGCCCTCGTCCATACCGGACTTAGCGATCATGGGCGCCGGATCGTCCCAGTGGAGTACCAGCCCATACTGCATCCGGCAAAAGTCCCGGAAGTAGTTGATTTTGTTCACAGCAGCGGACTTGTGCTCCTGGCTATGGAAATAGAGTGCTCCTACCGTTTTCACAAAATCCAGCGTTTGGTTTGGGTGGGGTAGGATCACGGGGATGGCCCGCTGCGCCCGCTTGCTTTCAAAAATTATATAAAGGAAAATAAGCCCCAGCGCAAGGTACAATGCATGCCGTAGCGATAGTATAGTCAATATTTCCCGAAAGGGGCTTTGAGACTCCAGCTTCCCAACTGAGTAGTATTCTGTCCAGGTCACATGTTGATCCGGCAGGTGAGACAGCATCTCCGAGACATACTGGTGATTGTCCTCATAGAGCAGGAAGAAATTGGTAAAGAGGATCGGTGTGGTGTTGATGATGAAATAGCCATCACCATAGGGTACTCTGATCATAACGGGCGAGTCGCTATCATTAAAGACCATCACTTCGGTATTTTCCGGAAAGGAATCAATACTGGTGAGCAATTCTGAACTCACATATTGCACTTCATCGTCATCACCGAATCGTAGCGCCGTAGAATCCGCTGAATCCCCAGGCAGGCCTATGGTCACCCTGTCATAATCAAAGGAAACGCCCAGCGTATCGCCAAACTTCCAGCCGTAGTATTGTGCGCTGATGAAGGCTGTCTGACCTGCTGCTACATTATCCAGGAGAGCGTTGAGACTGGCTTCATCCGGGTAAAAACTTTCAGAGATGACCAATACATTGTCAAAAGTATTTTCACTTGTGAAAATCTCATACAGTGTACTGTTGTTTTTGGTGACAGAGCTTGATGGAAAGACATCGTCAATGAGCTCACCCAGGGCCTTGCTGCCATAAGGATTTCCATCATATCTGGAATAGGTTTTACGCCAGTTTTTGGGCTGCTCATAGGAGGCGATCACGGCCACTAATACCCCAAATAACAGAATACTATATATGATGAACCCTTTATTCATTCAGTAGGCTTTTGATTTTTTCAGAATGAGATTCTGCGGTTTGTGACAGTGCCAGGTCCGGTTCTATCCTGCCGTACCAGACTTTTTCGAAGCACAGTGCAAGGTGCCTATAGTCAGACGAAGCGGCATGCTGTCTGAGCTCGTTTTGGTATTCCGCATTCGTTTTGCGCAGCTCGTAGTGGATCAACTTTTTGTCTGTGAGCAGCTTGAGTATTTGCAAATATCGATACCGAATGATGAGCAAATTGTTGTTCTCGTTTTTCGCTTCAGCAATCAGCTGTTCAAAGTCCATTTCATGGATGTCTTGCTCATCCAGTTGGTATGGGGCCGCTTCCACCTTTTTGGATTTGAAGAAAAATGAGCCGCGGACATCTACACCGATCATTTTCAGTATGAAGAAGGCGAGTCCTATGACCATGATGCCATAAAAGATCACCTCAAAGATGAAGGGGTTTACAGTCCAGCCCACCTGCTGTGAGATCCAGTTGGCAAAAGCAGCAAAAACCTGTTTTATAAAATCGACGAGACTATCCAGCCAGCTGTCCTGATGGTTTAGGTCGTAGTAGTCAAACTCCTCCCTGGCCTGGAGCTCACGTATTTTTCCTCCGCTGAATTCCCGCTTTTCCATTAGCCGACAGTTTCCATTCGTTCAATTTTAGACAGCAAGCCCACGGCCTCATGTTTTTCGCGAAGGTTGAAATACTGAAAGGTAAGCGAGATTGCGCTCAGCACATAGGTAAACAATGAGCCCAGGTATAAAAAAGTCGTACAGGCCATCATGATCATGCTTTCGGTAGTCGTGGAATCAGCGAAAGGAGCTTGCCCTGTATCAACAGACTCAAATACCTGAAAGATCATATAGCCATACATGGGTATGGCGAACAATGCACCTATGGATGATTGTAATAAGGTAATCACAAACATAAGGCCCACGGTACTCCACCAGTTGTCCCTAATGAGCAGGAAGGATCGCTTAAGTGCCCGGATCACGTTATAGTCTTCGAAAATAACAATGGTGAAGGCCAGGCAAAATGTGACGGAAAAAAACACACCCGGTATGATGAATACTACAAAGCCAACGGCCATGATTATGGCATAGAGTATCGATAGCACAAACAATATTCCGGCATCCGGCATGATGGTTTTGAGAATAATTTTTAAGGTGATCTCCTGCGGAGGCATTTCCATGTACAGTTTCATGTATCGGTACACGATCGCAAAAAAAGTAAATGTCAAAAGCCATCCTGAGATGAACATGACGATAATGCTCAGCCAGAATGAAGAATCAGAAAACAACAGATCCGGTGCTTGCCCCCCGCTCATCTGAAAGATGGAATTCATATAGAAGCCGTAGCTAATGCCACATACTGCTACAAGCGGCCCATCTATGATGAAGATTATTTTGAAGAGGTTTCGCCAGTTTTCACGAATGAACTCAAAGGTGGCGTTGATCTTCTCGCCAAATCGCCTTTGCTTGTAGAATTCAATCTTTGGTCGGTACGAGTTTTCCATTTCTTACTAATTGGATAGGACAAAACACACAATAATAGACCACACCTGAAAAGGTAGTCGCAATGATCAGAATCTTCACAAAATCGGGTAATTCAGTGAGTCGGGTGACGTAGGATTCTAAAAATCCCGCCACAATGAATAGAGGGACCAGTCCTATTACGATTTTCAAACCGCGTTTGGCACCACGCCTGAAGGATTCGAGTCGCGTGTAGGTACCGGGAAACATAAAGCTATTGCCAATAACCAAACCCGCTGCCCCAGCTACTACAATAGAGGAAATCTCAATGGCGCCATGTATCCAGATGGTAAGGGCCGAGGTGAGCAGAAGTCCCTTGCTGTGAAAGAAGTATTGAAATGAACCGAGCATGATGCCATTTCGAACCAGTACGAAAGCAGTACCCACTGAAAAAAGCAACCCGTACGCAAACACCCGGAACGACACAAAAATGTTGTTGATCGTGATGCCTAGTAGCATGTTCATTTTATTCGCGTCTTTGTAGACCGCCATTGGATCTTCATTTTCAATGTTTTCCAGCGTCATGTTCACATAGGCGTCTCCCAGGATGAGCCGGACAAAGTCTTCATTCATGTACGAGGAGAATACCCCAATCAAAACCGACACGCCAAAAATGATGAATGAGTAGAGCAGCTCCTTTCTCGACTCATACATGACCTGCGGAAATTCATACTTCCAGAACCGAACGAAACGGTTGGAGGGCTCGCGCTTGTTTTTGTAGATGAGCTGGTACACTTTGGAGGCGAGCTCATTTAGGTAGATATGGGTATTGGAGTTGGGAAAGTTGGTTTTGACAAAGGATAGATCATCGGTGAGGCGCACGAAATATTCAGTGAGCAGATCAGGCGCGGGACGGTCGGCACGGAGCTTCTTTTCGATCTCGACCCAGTCCTTTTTATTTATTTTTATAAATAGCGCTTCCTTCATGAGGCCCGTTAGGTTGGAAATCCGTTTTCAAATCGTATTTTTGGGTAAGCAGCGAAATGAATTTTCTAAAATAAGCGAATATGTCTGATGTAGGAATACTCACCGCACAAAATATCACAATTGATTTTAAACTAGCCGGAATAGGCGACCGAATGGCGGCCTTTATCATCGATAGCATAGTGATAGTGGCATACATCATTTTTCTCATAATCCTGGCCGGTCAGATCAATCTTGATGCGGAGCTGAGGTGGATGCTGCTGATCTTGTATCTGCCCGTCTTGTTTTACCATTTGTTGTTCGAATACCTGATGCAGGGCCAAACCCCCGGGAAGAAACAAATGAAGATACGTGTGCTGAAGGAAGAGGGTGCTCCTGCTACTTTAGGTGCTTATATCATTCGTTGGATCCTGAGTCCCGTGGATTTCTTTTTTTCCGGAGGGATCGCGATCACCTCTATCGTGATGACGCAAAAGGGTCAAAGGCTGGGTGACCTGGCAGCCGGTACCATAGTGGTTAAGGAGAAGCAGCTGTCCAATTACAACAAGAGCTTTTTTCATAAAAACGCTGCGGAAGATCACGAAATACAATACCCTGCAGTTCGGCATCGTATCGAGCAGAGCGACATGGATTTGATCAAAGAAGCCCTTCGCGTGCGGATCGACAATCAAGTCCTGGAGCCTGCTGACAAAGTCCGGGCGGTAATAGAAAAGAAACTGGAAATGAAAACGGATTTGAGGACTGTGGACTTTCTACACCGGGTGATCAGGGATTTTGACTATATCCACTCGGAAGACGAGAAGGTCATATAAAAAGAAACCCCGGGGAACCACCCCCAGGGTTATAACTCAAAACAAAAACCAATCTTGTTAGGTCCCGGCTGGACCTCTATCATGAAACTCGATTGGTTTATTGCAACCCTTGTGCCAGTCTGGCAAAACCTTGATAAAATGGGTATTTTACCTACGTTGTAATATGGGCCACTGCCTGGCCCCCTCATAGAAATAGTAAAGTGTTCCCATAATGAATAAATGGCTGAGGTCGTCTCTGTTCAGCCATAGGTGCAGGTCAAACTCGAGGAGACGAATTGGGAGTGGAATCAGTGAGAAAAGGATACCCCACAAAAAAAATCGGGCCTGTACATTGCCGCCTCTGTAGGCCTGTAGAGCCCAGGTACCCAGGATCAGGATCAGTCCAATGCCCGTATGGATCATCACCCACTTGAAGTGAAAGTCAAATATGAGAATGACAATGGTGCTTACAAACTTAATCCAGGCTAGTAAGCTTACATGTTGTTGCCATTTGTCCTCTATTTGTCTGACAGTAGCCAGTTCGATAAAGGTAATGGCCATTACAGCCGCCCCCCATACGGGGATCTTGCCTTGCATGCCAGTGTAGTTAAACAAAAAGTGAGAAAGCCCACCTAAGAATGTCGAAATCGAAAAGCAGAGAAAAAAAGCACTCCAAAGCCGATCATAGGTAGTCGAATTGTTTTTTGTCCTTTGGAGGTAGTAGTAATAGCACTGGCCAGCTAATACCCAGTTCAAAATAAGTCCCATGGGCTCCAGAAATGTGAAGCCCCAAATTTCAATTGATATCTTAGTCACTATAAAATGGAATTAAGCGGCAAATATGCCTTTTATTTTTTACTAGGGTCAAAACAATAGCCGACATATTCGGTCCAGGCGATTATTTCTCTTTTCCCTATGCCAAATCTATCTTTGCTACTTACTATTTACATTATGCGATTTTTCTTGGTTTGTGCGCTGTTTTTATCGACGCTCTTTCAGTCCTTCGCCCAAGACACTCTTTATCTAAAAAATGGTTCCATGTATGCCTTTGAAAGCATGGATCAGTTCCTTGGGTTGATTGAGATTGTGACACCAGATGAAGAGCGACTTTCTTTTCCGGGAGACTCAGTATTAGGGTTTAAAGATGCGGTCAATGACAAATCGTACTATGTTAAGCCCTTACCAGGGTATGATGAAGAGTACACCTATTTGGAGCGGGTGGTCAAAGGGAAGATTTCTCTTTATGAGAACCTGGCCATTGGATACCAGTTGTATGCGGAGAAGGACACTACGTTTGCGCTGGTTTATGAAGCGTCAGGTCCTGCTATCAAGGAGGACGGAATGGATGCTTTTCTCCAAATGGTTTCCGATGACCCTATTTCCACCGCATATGTACAGGACATGGGCTACAGGTTCAAAGAGTTTCTCAAAGTCGTGAGACACTACAACCGGAGGAATTACAAAAAATCCTCGAAACCTACTCGCTTGCTTGGTACGGTCTATCTCTATAGAACGCCGTTTCAGAAAACCCACGAGCATATCCGTGTCCTCTGCAACGGAGTAAAAAGTGAGCTTTACATCAACGATTTTATTCAGTTGGATCTGCCAGTGACTAAGCCAACGAGAGTAACGCTGTTTGACTCAGATGTCAAAAACACGGTGATTTTGGCAGGTAACCTCCACGACCAGTACTATGAAGTGCTCTATGATAAAAAAACGGACTCATTCGTTTTGGATCTAAAAGAGGGCACGGAGCTCGCCTATGAGTTTTTCAAAATCCGTGACAAAGTGGACAAAAAGATGAGCGACTAGCCGCACTTAGAAAATCCACACGACTTACAGGTCAGGCACCCCTCCTCGTATACCAGGCTTTCTTCACCACAGTCCTTGCACTTGGTGTCGCTTGGTTTGGTGCCATTGGGTATGAATTTACTCAGCGTCCGGATCACCCCATTTTTCCAGGTGTTAAGCGAAGCGTCATTGAGGTGTAGGTTGTTGACAATGGCTGTGACAAACCGCACCGGCATACCATGTCGCAGTATTCCAGAGATCAGCTTGGCGTAGTTCCAATATTCCTTATCAAATGTTCGCGAGAGCCCTTCCATGGTCACATAGTAGCCATCCGAGTCCTGGTATTTGAAATCATACCTGTTGCCCCCGTTTTCGGTTTTAGATTTTATCACGAGTCCTTCGTCTACCTGACCCAGGATCTGGAAGGAGCTTTCCAGTCGCCCGGTAAAAATCTCATAAGGCCGCTCATCGAGCATACCTACTACAGCCACCCATTTTTCATGGTCGTTGTTGAATCGGAGCACTTTTGCTTTGAGTTCTTTGGGGCGCTTGGGTGCGTTTGTTTCCACAAAGCTGACCTCCGGCTTTTTCTTGTCCGAGACCAAAACACCGGATCTGGAGCCTTCTCGATAAACCGTGATGCCTTTGCAGCCTGATTTCCAGGCCGTCATGTAGATATCACCGATGACTTCTTCTTTGGTTTCTTCGGGGACATTCACAGTCACGCTGATGCTGTGGTCCACCCACTTTTGGATGGCGCCCTGCATTTTGACCTTGCTGATCCAGTCGATGTCCTCGGCAGTACTGTGGTAGTACGGAGATCGTTCGATGATTTGATTCAACTCCTCATCTTTCATTTCCTGGATTTCCTTCCAGTCGTATCCATTGGCCTCCAGCCATATCTTGAACTTGTGGTGGAACACATGATATTCCTGCCAGCTATCACCACTGTCATCCACAAAATCGACCCTTGAGTCCCTGTCTGACGGATTGATTTTCTTTCTTCGTTTGTACCAAATCTTAAATACAGGCTCAAGCCCTGAAGTGGTCTGGCTCATCATACTCGTCGTGCCGGTCGGGGCAATGGTGAGAAGGGCAATATTCCGTCGGCCATGTGCTTTGATTTCCTCAAACAAGCCCTCTTCTTCTTCTTTGATTCTGTTTAAGAATGGATTGTTCTTTTCCAGTTCAAAATCAAAAATCGGGAAGGCTCCACGCTCTTTTGCCAATTCGACAGAAGCACGGTACGCCTCCATAGCCAGGGTTTTTTGTACATCTACTGAAAAGTTCAATGCTTCGTCACTACCGTATTGTATTCCCAGTGCGGCTAGCATATCACCCTCTCCTGTAATTCCTAATCCTGCCCTGCGTCCTTCAATGCACTTGGACTTGATCTTTTTCCAGAGATTGTGCTCGGTGCGTTTCACCTCCATCATCTGCGGATCCGATTCGATCTTGGCCAGTATTTTATCAATGTGTTCTATTTCAAGATCGATAATGTCGTCCATGATTCGCTGAGCAATCCTTACGTGCTTAGTGAACTTTTCCAGATCAAACAGTGCCTCAGGAGTAAAAGGATTCGATACATAACTGTACAAATTGATGGCGACCAGTCGACAGCTGTCGTAGGGGCAAAGCGGAATTTCTCCACAAGGGTTGGTGCTTACTGTTTCGAAGTGAAGGTCCTTGTAGCAGTCAGGAATCGACTCGTTCAGGATTGTGTCCCAAAACAGGATACCCGGCTCTGCGGATTTCCATGCGTTATGTACGATTTTATCCCATAGCTTGCTTGCATCGCTGTCCATGATCGTTTGTGGGTTGGGGTCACCGACCGGGTATTGCAACCGGTATTTTTGGCCTGACTCCACGGCCTTCATGAATGCCTCGTCGATTTTGACTGATACGTTGGCGCCGGTGACTTTGGTTCCCTCCATTTTAGCATCGATGAAGTCCTCCACATCGGGGTGTTGGATGGATATCGAGAGCATAAGTGCTCCACGACGGCCGTCCTGCGCCACCTCGCGGGTAGAGTTGGAATAACGCTCCATAAAAGGTACGATGCCCGTGGAGGTAAGGGCGCTGTTTTGTACCTGGCTGCCCTTGGGTCGGATATGGGAGAGGTCATGACCCACACCGCCCCTGCGCTTCATGAGCTGAACCTGCTCCTCATCGATTTTCATAATGCCTCCGTAGGAATCTGCATTGCCCCGGTTGCCAATTACAAAGCAGTTGGACAAGGAGGCAATCTGAAATTGATTTCCAATGCCAGCCATGGAGCCCCCTTGTGGGATCACATATTTAAAGTCCTTGAGCACATGAAAAATTTCCTCCTTAGGAAGCGGGTTGGCGTACTTGCTTTCTATCCGATGGATCTGCTCGGCCATGCGCATGTGCATGTTGTCAGGCGTGCGTTCATAGCAGTTGCCGTCAGAATCTTTTAGCGCATATTTATTCAGCCAGACGCTAGCCGCGAGTTCATCACCACCAAAGTATTGGGTAGACTCCTTCATGATTTCGGCCCGGTCAATTGGAGTAGGCGCGTTGGAGTTTTGAAATTTTATAGACGATTGAAGGTCAGTATTTTCCTGGGATTGAGTAGTAGGTTTCATCGACAAAAGTTTTGGTAATTACTAAAAAATGGTGGTCATTCTCATGCTAAAAATAGGAGTAAAAGACCTATATATCTAAATTAAATGGGAAAAAATAGTGTGAATTTTTTGATGCGTTTCTGTTAGAAATAGATTGTCAATCAGAAAGTTGCATTCACATAAAGTGAAGCTTTAAGACCTACTTTGTGAAATTGATGATCGCATATCCGGACTGGATATCGTCGGATAGCTCGGCCACTGTTTTTTCTGTGAGCATGGATCGAATCTCGGCTTTGAGCTTCTTAAAGGAGTGATGAATTGGACAGGGGTTTTTGTCCGAGCAAGACTTGAGGCCAATGCCACAGCGATCCCAAATGCCGGTACCATCTATCAATTCGACGATCTTGATCAGCTTGAGTTGCTTTGGTGATTTTTTGAAAGAAAATCCACCATGAGGACCCTTTATCGATGTGAGAATATTTTGACGAACCAGATCCTGGAGAATTTTACTCAGAAAGTGAGCGGGGATTTCCTGTGATTTGGCGATCTCCTGTAGCCCTACGTTTCTATTTTCCAGCGAACGTACACCCATGTATAAGATGGCTTGGAGGGCATATTGACAAGTCTTGGAGAACATGAGCCAAATAAAGACAATTATGTCCAAATCTATAAATCTTCATAGAATAAAAACCAGAACAGGTTGCCCTGCTCTGGTCTGTTTAAGGTTGTTTCGACCTGTCTTTTAGCTGACGGCTGCCTGGGTATTCACCTTCAGCATTCCATCAATACCAAATGCCGTGAAAATGCCCTGGGTAATTTGCTCCTGAAGGTCATTGGCGTTTTTCACATGATCCCCCATGCCCAGGGTGTCTACCTGAGTTCGGAAAGGGCGCTCACCATGAGCTGTATTCACCAGGCTAAGCAGGGCATCCGCTACCAGTTGAGGGTTTTGATTTGGACTGTTGGCCAGGTTGGCTTCAAACCCTTCAAAGAACCCCTGTGGCGCATGGGCCAGATCCCCCAGTGATTGATCCCGACTTTGGTCACTCGGTCTGACCAGGTTGTCCATAAAGCTGGTTGGAAATCCTCCCGGCTCAATAATCGAAACCTCCACTCCAAAGCCGGAGTTCTCCACTCGGTAATTTTCCGACAAGCCTTCTACCGCCCATTTGGTCGCATTGTATGGCCCATAAAATGGAATGGTAATTCTACCGAGAAGACTGGAAATGTTTACGACAAGTCCAGAACCCTGAGCTCTCAAATGTGGCAGAGCCGCTCTTGTGACCCTATGCACTCCGAAAACGTTGATGTCAAAAACCTTTTGAAGGTCAGCGGTTGTGAATTGCTCCTGCACTCCCAGTACACCGACACCCGCATTATTTACCACTACATCCAGTCCTCCAAGGGCATCAATAGCCTTGGCCACTGCATGATTTACACTGTCGTCATTTGTGACATCCATCTCGATCACCTGGGCACCAAGTTCTTGCAGTTCTGCAGCTACGCTTTTGTTTCTACCTCCTATGTCCCTTAAAGTCCCTGCCACCTCATGACCGTCAGCGAGCAAAGATTTTGTGAACAGTTGCCCGAACCCTCCACCGGCACCTGTGATTAGTATTTTCTTTTTCATTGTATGTTGATTTTCGTTGATACTGTTGAAAATACGAGGCCGGGATCAGGTGAGGTATGACCTATTCAACAGACTTGCTAACCAATTTCAAAGAAAATCCTACAGAGGAGCCTTTTTGTAATTCGAAGGGGTGATTCCTGTTTGCTTTTTAAAGAATCTACTAAAATGAGTGGGTTGGCTGAATCCAAGCTTATTTCCAATCTCTTTGGAGGTGAGAGTGGAACTTTTGAGCAAGTACATAGCCGTAGAGATCATTCGCTGATTGATCCAGTCATTTACAGTCTTACCGGTCTTTGACTTGATCACATTGTTGAGGTAGTTTGGATGGAGTTTCAGCATTTCCGCATAATCCTGTAGATGAGTACCGTAAACGTCGTTGCTTCCCGTCAATCCACTAAACTGCGATTCGAGGGCCTTTTTGAAGTGTTTTACTATTTCTGAGTTTCGGCCTCCTTCAGTGATGGCGCAGTAGTTTGTGCAAAACTTCTCTTTGATTTTTAGGAGCATTACCACGAACAAGTTGCCTAGTATTTTGCTTTTGTATAGCGACTCCTTCTTGTACTCCTGATAAATTTGGTGATAAATAGATTCGAACTCCAGGTATTCGGTTTCTTCCAGGTACCAGGGCTCGAAAGTTTCTGCCAGCAGGTAGGGGAATTCGTTGAAGATATCCGGATGTACATTCTTTCGTAGGAAGGACTCGGTCATCGTGATGATGTACGCCTCGTTCATCTCGTCTATTTCAAATGCCTTGACATGGCCGGGGTTCGTAAAGTATATGGTGTAAGGCCTGAACCCGAACTTCCTCGTTCCCGAGGTGTATTGCCCTTGGGCATTCTTGATAAAAACGAAAGAAAAATACTCCGCCCTGAACAGAGGCGATTTGAAAGGAACTTCCTTATGAATCTCAGATAAGGAGTGAATCGAAAAGTCCAAATCCTGAGTGACCGGAAATCCCAGGGCCTGATATAGATCAGAGATGGTATCGTACACTACCAGTTCTTCTGCGTCCTTCATTGGTTAAAGTTTTGTTTGAAAAGAAATACGGATTCTACGGATTTTGTTTTCGTGGTAGCTCGATTCTTGCGGTGGTTCCTACGCCCTCTTTTGAAGAATAGCCAATTTGACCCTTGTGCTCCTTAATGATATTATAGGTGATCGACAGACCCAGTCCGGTACCCTCTCCAGGGCCTTTGGTAGTAAAAAACGGGTCAAATATTTTTTCAAGTGCTTCTGTCGCTATCCCTTTACCAGAGTCCGATATTACTATGATTATGTTATTTTTCGTCGCTCGGGTTCGTATATCTATCACACCCTTGTTTTCAATGGATTGTTCGGCATTGGAAAGAATGTTGAGAAACACCTGGTGCAACTCTCCCTCATTGCCCAATACCACAGCCGGTGTGTCCGAGTATTTTTTCGTTATTTCGATTCTATCCCTGAATCGGGTGTTCAGCATCACGAGAGTGTTATCAATGATTCCATGAATGTCACATGCGCTATCTTTTTCGTAGTTCTGACGACTGTAATGATTTAGGCTGGCTACAATTGTTTCGGCACGACCCACTCCCATATTGATGGCAGATACCACTGTGTCCAATTTCTCCTGGTCTTTTGGGTTATGCTCTTTGAGATAATCTGAAAGGCCCAATGCCCCACCCTTAATAAAATTGAGAGGATTGTTGATTTCGTGAGCAATCCCAGCGGCCAATACCCCGAGTGAAGCCATTTTTTCTGAGTGCATGAGCTGATCCTGAGTCGCTTTGAGCTTATCAAGAGTGCGCAGCAATTCCTGACTTTGAGCGTTCAATTCTCTTGTCCTTTCTGATACCAGAGACTCAAGGTTGTTGCGATGAGTGTCCAGCTCAATTTCTATTTTTTTCTTCTCGGTAATGTCCACATTCAAAATCAGAAGCATAGGTTCATTGTTGATTTGAATGATACGACAGGAAAATAGGAAAAAATACGGTCCACCCCTTTGGGTACTAAACTCTACCTCCATTCGATCAACATGACCATTTTTCTCAATTTGTTCAGAAATCTCCTTTTCTTTATCCGGTTTCATCACTATACCAATCTCAGGAGAGGTTCGCCCAACGATTTCTTTTTCTTTCAATTGGTGCCAATCGCAAAAGCTTTTATTGATCATTTGATACTCACCCTTCATGTTACACAGAGCGATAGGTGTTGGAGTATTTTGGATGATTGCTTTCAAAAAAAGCTCATTTTCCTTTAGGGCACGTTCTGTATTCCAGCTTTGTGTGATATCGATGAAAGACCAAAGACGGCCATAGTATTTGTCATCGTCCCATATAGGGGCGGAGTATCGTTGAAGGATTTTTCCATCGATAAGCTCCAGGATGTCGTCACTTGTTTCGTCCTTGTGATCGTACAGATATTTTACCTTTTTCAGAAACAGCTCCGGATCCCTGTTCATGCTCACGGCATGTTTCAGCAGACTGGAGTCGTCTTCGTCCTCAGCGATCTCTTTTGGTACTGAGAAAGTTTTGAGCATTTGCTTGTTGACCACTGCACGCTTGTTATTTTCATCTACGACCAGAAGTGCCTCATAGGTGGCGTCCAGCAATGCCTCCATCAAAGCGGATTTTTCTTTAAGGCTTTCCTCAGATCGCTTTCGATCCGAGATGTCCATGAGCGTAAACTGCAAAAAAGGGTGTCCCTCTACTAAAAACCTCATAAGGTGCACTTCTGCATCCCATATCTCGCCATTGGGTCGCTGCATTCTCCATTCGAACAGAACGGCTCCTTCTTTAAGGGCAAGTGCATCATAGTATTGTGATTTTTCTTCGGATGAGGTACCATCATATTGCAAGTCAGCGGACATATCCGCAGGGGATTTCCCGATTACGTCTTCCTTGGAACCGAGCCGAAATATGTCTATAGCGGCTTGGTTACAATCTATGAACTTCAGTGTTTTCCCATCGGTGACCACCATGGGTATCAGCGAATCATGGAAAACGTGCTCTCTAAACTTTGGATGCTGAGCCAGTCGATGTGAGATATGTGTTGTGTCCTCGTTATCGCTCACGCCCTTTTCGATCAAAAGCCTTTCAAGCTCTTCGATCCGTTGCTCCAGGTCTTCATATGTAGGATTACCCTTATCCATCCATTAATCTTGTCTCAATTGACACAAAAAGATACTGAAAACGGAGTATTCAATGAAAGCAGATTGGAGGTTTTGACATTTGATGGACAGAAAAAAACAAAAGCCCCGATTCGAAGCAATTCGAACCGGGGCTTACCATTCAACTCTACCTATCTTATCTCTTGTAGTTTTTGTATGCAGGGCCTTTCAAGCCTTTCTTGTTGATGCCCTCCACTTCGTTGATATCTACTCTTTTGTAGATGATTTTTTCGGAGTTGTCCTCCTCAGCCAAGAAGTTGGGATCATTTGATGCCATCAGGTCTTCTGCAGGAGCTTGGAATTTATTACCCGGCTCGATGATTTCTTTCTCGAATTTCCAGGTATCCACGTTTTTAAACTCTGCAGCCTGAAACTGTCTTGGGTTTTCCCTCATCAGCACTTCGCTGGTGCCATCATATTTATCAGAAGGATGGGCATTTTTATATTTTGGACCGGTAAGGTTGTTGCCATTGGCAAATCCTGCGGTTACTGTTGCTATTGAAAGAGCGGCGATTGCGATTATCTTTTTCATGACTTTGTTATTTAAATGTTGTAAGGGATTAAACGCCGGGGTTGAGCCGAAAGCTGCCGGTAAAATCGGTATTCGCATTAGCTGAAAATACGGAGGCGGAGGTGGGAAATACGTACGCAAAACTATGGCTGGCGCGCATTTGTAATGCGTGCCCGTTTTATTAGGCATATGATATGCCCATGTAGTTTTCGAACGCGTTGCAAACGCGCTCGAGGCTGCATATATCGCTCCAAAGGAGCGAAAGCGGGCAGGCCTGCCAGAATAGCGGGGGCGTGATGGGTTTGTGGGTGGAAGCATTATTCTGGCTAGATTTTTCTTTGCTTCGTTTCTTTTCATCAATGGAAAAGAAATGAAGGGGCACGCAAAGACCTTGACTGTGCTACTGAACCGAAAATTAATTTGCTCTGTAGTCCCTTTTTCCTAATTCAGAATCTTCAAGATCCGAAAAATCCTGTATTTGAAATGCAAACATTTTTGACTGATTAGAAAAGCCTCCAAAGATAAACTGTCTAGCAAGTGCACGAAAGAACATCTCTAACCTTGAAACAAGAAGTACATTTGAATTTTGAATCATCTTCTCAAGCATATTTTGATCCGTGATCATTTCAAAGTGTCTTGATTTACCATAGTGTTTCAGACTTACTTGACTTTCAATTTTCTCCCATTCTCGACTGAAGTCAAATGCCTGATTCTTACCAAGGATAATGTCCAAATTGAAATATCGTGATCTTTTGGCGAACTCAGACAGAACTTTGCATATTGCATTTATTTCTAAATCATTGACAATAATGCTGTAATCTGTTTTAGCAATGGGAATTGCTATTGGGATACATATCTGTTCAATTTTTTGTTTCAGAAACTGTATGTCATGACCTTGCTTGTTATTCCATATCTCTCCCGAATTAGGAAAACGTTCATATCTATCTTTAAAATTCAAGCAAAGCATCGATTTGAACAATCTTTCTAATCCTCCAGAAAGGAAAAGCATAGCTGGATCAAAAAAGTCATTATCAGCTGAGATTTGCTGTAATTCACCAAGGCCCTTTTTTAGGTATTTGATGGATCTTTCAACCTCCAATACTACGGCGATATTTCTTTGTTTTTCGTCCAAACTATTATTCCCCTATCTCCACCTCATCCAGATTCAGGAACTCTATATCTCCCTGATCATTGAGTGAGATGCCGACCACCGAGTCGCTGCTGATTTTACCTGCCAGAATTTCCTTGGATAGTTCGTTGAGGACTACCCGCTGGATCACTCGCTTCAAGGGTCTCGCTCCAAACTGCGGATCGTAGCCCAGCTCGCCGAGCTTGTCTAATACCTGAGGGGTAGCCTCCAGCTTGACTCCATTCTGAGCCAGGCGATCCTGGATGATCTTAAATTGGAACCCAACGATTTCACGGATGTTGTCCTTGGTGAGCGGCCGGAACATAATCGTCTCATCCACACGGTTCAAGAACTCCGGTCGCACCGACTGCTTCATCAGTTCGAATACCTCACGTTTGGTTTCTTCGATCAAGCCATTGGCGTTCTCAGGATTTAATCCCTGGAACCGCTCCTGGATCAGATGCGAACCGATGTTGGTGGTCATGATGATGATCGTGTTCTTGAAGTTCGCCACCCGGCCTTTGTTGTCCGTCAAGCGGCCATCATCCAATACCTGCAACAGCACGTTGAACGCATCTGGGTGTGCCTTTTCGATTTCATCCAGTAGCACTACTGAATAAGGTCTTCTCCGTACCGCTTCCGTCAGCTGTCCCCCTTCATCATATCCCACGTATCCCGGAGGCGCACCGATCAAGCGGCTCACGGCATGACGCTCCTGATACTCTGACATGTCGATCCGCACCATGGCGTTTTCGTCGTTGAACAGATAGTCTGCCAGGGCTTTCGCCAATTCGGTTTTACCTACACCCGTTGTACCCAGGAAGATAAACGATCCAATGGGCCGCTGAGGGTCATGCAGACCTGCCCGGCTTCTGCGCACGGCATCAGAAATGCTTTCTATTGCCTCGTCTTGTCCTGCCACTCGTTTTCCCAACTCTTCTTCCAGTTGAAGGAGCTTTTCCCGATCGCTTTGTAGCATTTTCTTCACAGGAATTCCTGTCCATCGGGCCACCACTTCAGCAATGTCTTCTGAGTCTACTTCTTCTTTGAGCAGGGAACTTTCTCCCTGCATTTCGGAGAGCTTCACTTTCAGATCCTCCAGTTTTTTCTCAGTCTCGGTAATCTTGCCATAGCGGATTTCTGCTACCCGACCGAAATCCCCGGATCGCTCGGCCTGCTCTGCTTCGGTCTTGTATTTCTCCAGGTTTTCTTTTTCTGTCTGGATGCCCACGATCACGGACTTTTCGTTTTCCCATTTGGCTTTGATGTCGTCTCGCACAACTGAAAGATCTGAGATTTCCTTGGACAGAACTTTCTCCCGATCCTTGTTTTTCTCCCTTCTGATGGCCTCCCGCTCGATTTCCAATTGCATGATTCGTCGGTTGAGCTCGTCCAGTTGCTCCGGCACCGAATCAATTTCGATTCGAAGCTTAGAAGCTGCCTCATCCATCAAGTCAATCGCCTTATCCGGCAAATGACGATCCGAGATGTACCGGCTTGACAACTCCACAGCTGCGATTACTGCATCGTCCTTGATCCGCACTCCGTGGTGCACCTCGTACTTGTCCTTGATACCCCGAAGGATGGAGATTGAATCCTGCTCGTCAGGTTCGTCTACAAATACAGTCTGGAACCTTCGCTCAAGTGCCTTGTCCTTCTCAATGTATTTCTGATATTCCTTAAGAGTCGTCGCGCCAATAGCATGAAGCTCACCACGAGCCAATGCTGGTTTCAGCAAGTTCGCTGCATCCATCGCACCCTCTCCAGCACCTGCGCCTACCAGGGTATGGATTTCGTCAATGAATAAGATGATCTCACCCGCTGAGTCGGTGACTTCTTTGATCACGGATTTGAGTCGCTCCTCAAATTCACCTTTGTATTTGGCGCCTGCCACAAGCATACCCATGTCGAGGGAGTACAGAGATTTGGATTTCAAATTCTCCGGCACATCACCATCAACAATACGTTGTGCCATACCTTCGATGATGGCGGTTTTACCGACTCCTGGTTCGCCAATAAGCATGGGGTTGTTTTTGGTCCTTCGCGATAATATCTGAAGCACCCGTCTGATTTCTTCGTCCCGGCCGATGACCGGATCAATCTTGCCATCTTTGGCAAGTTGGTTCAGGTTTTTGGAGTACCGCTCCAAAGACTGATAGTTTGATTCTGCACTTTGGCTGTCCACTTTGTTTCCTCCTCTAAGTTCGCTGATGGCTGCTGCCAAATCATTTTGATTGAAGCCCAATTCTTTTAACAGGTGTGCTGCCTTATCCTTGCCTTCAAGGATACCCAGAAGTATATGCTCCACGGCTACAAATTCGTCACCTTGCTTTTTGGCAATGGCTTCTGCTTTTTGCAGTGCCTGGGCCGATTCGTTAGAGAGATAGGGCTGCTGGCCAGAGACCTTGGCATAGCTGTTTACGGCCTGATCTATTTTCTCTTTGAATTGTTCCCTCGACACGCCAAGTTTCTTCAAAATGAAACCGGATACATTTTCATCGTTCTCCAGGATCGCTTGAAGCAAGTGGGCAGGCTCGATCGCCTGCTGGCCATGAGCCTGCACGATCTCACCAGACTTGTTGATTACCTCCTGGGATTTTATGGTGTATTGATTGAAGTTCATATTCTTTCTCTTTTATTCGTCACTGCCAAGCTCAATTAGCCAGAAGTGGTAGTCTCAATATCGTGATTGCTTCATTCTTTATCCTTCGAGAGCCTCAGGATGACAGGATTCGCAATAACGATCGACAACAACACCCGCTCAAACCTTATTCCAATTCTAAAAACCATGGAAAGCCGGACAATCTGACTGAATAAGCTCATGATTCTTTGAAAACCAGGACAATGTGGCCGAAAAGTATTCGTCGAACTACATAGCCGCTGCAGCGATCAGTTTGAAATTAATGTATGCTTTGATAAAGTGGTTAATTACTCTTTTCATAAATACATTTACTATTAATGAAACACATTAACTCCGTCCTGACGCTTGCATTGCTGTTTGCGAGCAGTTCGCTTACTTATTCTCAACCAAAGTATCCAACACTAAAGAGATTGCTGTCAGAGTACAAATACGACAGTATTCTAATAGTGGGAAATTCCCTTCTCGAGCGTGAGGGAGAAAACTATATCCTTTTAGGGTATCTGGGTGAAGCGTATTTGGATACCTATCAGGCAGAGCGTTGTTTTGAAATAAGCAATCGAGCCTTGGAGATTGCTCCGGATACGGCTCATCATTTTCGATCTGCTAGATATTTGGATATGGCCTATTGCTATAGTGATTTGGGTCAAAACCTTAAATCACTGGAACTTTGCAGAAGGGCTATGTGGGAAAAGCCTGTCCAATCATCTGAGGTATATGCCAACGCGATATTCCACTTGGCTTTCATATACAGGCAATTGAAGAATTATGATAGTGCCCTGTATTATGCCGATAAGGTTCATGATCTTGATTTTGCGAGAAATGATTCGTCTGCATTGGCTTCAGATTGCAATGCCCTTGGGATACTCTATGCCGAGAAAAAGGACTTCAAAAAAGCATTGTCTTATTATCACCAGGCTTTCACTTACATAGACAGTACAAAAAAGACCCAAAGTGTTCCCCGCTATCTCAACAATATCGGAACATCTTATGAAGGATTAGGGCAACTCGATTCGGCCAGATGGTATATTAGGAAATCACTAAAGAAATACGAAGAATTGGGCGACTCCCTGGGAATGGCCAAAAGGTGGCACAACCTTGGAAGTATTGAAGCTAAGTATGGAAAAGAAGAAATTGCTTATCAATACTACAAGAAGGCACTAGGCTTAGCCGGATCAAAACTTTTCGCCATCAGAATGAATGTAGCCATTGGTGCCATTTTAAGGAAAATGGGAAAAACAGAACTGTCGATCAAATACCTGAATGATGCTATTGACCATGCCGGGCTTGTGAATAACATGGAGGATCTTTTGTTGGCGAGAACGGAATTGAGTCTATCTCTGGAGCAGTCGAAGAGGTACAAACAAGCACTTGGGGAACTAAAAACGGTCATTGAATACCGGGATTCTTTACGGCTTAATAAAGCCTTTGACCAACTCAGCGAAATAGACCTTGAATTTAAAATGTCTCAAAAAAGAAAAGAGATTGAGCTCATCAATAAGAACCATGAGCTGGAAATAGAAAAGGCTTATCGTGAGAAGTTATTTGTACTTGTAGTGTCGGTATTGGTAGTCGTTTTTGGGATCGTCTTTTTTATTCAATACAGAAATAAAAACGCTTTGAGCAAAAGACTGCTCAATGAAGAAATAGACGGCCTGCGCCTCCGCATCGGAAAGATTATGTCCGATATCAAACTGGAAGAAGTCACGATTGATGCGGACAAACTTCAAAACAATCTACCCAACACCCTTACCGAAAGGGAAGTCCAAATATTACAGGTGGCCATCACCAACAAGACCAATTCGGAGATCGCAGACGAGGTACACCTAAGTGTAAACACAGTCAAATATCACCTCAAGAACATATACAACAAACTGGGCGTTTCTACCCGATTAGAAGCAAGAGAGGCACTTTCTCAGATTAATTAAAATCCACATCAAACACCATCAATCCTGTGCTCAATGCATAAAGCCAACCCTGTTGGTTTACTTATTCATAGAAATGCTAATTTTAGCATAATATATTTATCGTATGCGCACACTTCTGGTTACGGCTCTTCTTTTCTCTTTTTATTATTCTTCATGGTCAGAATCAAGGGTTGATTCTGTCGATTACTATATTCTGGAAACTAAGAAAATCCTTTTCCGAAATGTCGACTCTGCCCTTATTTATATAAATCAAACACAGCGGATTGTAGAAGCAAATCAGACTCCGTTGAACCAGGGAAAGCTCTATGGTATCCTTGGGATCTTCAATGATGTAAAGGGGGCGATAGATTCCGCTGTACTTTATTATGATAGTGCAATAATCGAATACAAAAAAGTAGATGCGACTCTAGCACTAGCCAATGTATATAACAATGCGGGTTTTGCCCATTATAAGTTAGGAGACCTGGATAAGTCTTCAAATTATTATCATCAAGCGATATTGGAATATCAGGAAACGGGTAGTATTGATAAAATGGCAAGAACATATAATAACCTGGGCTTAGTCTATATGCAAATCAAGGATTATCAAAAGGCGATTGAGTGTTTTGATCTGTCTATGGAGAAAAGCGATGAAGTCGGCGATCATGACAACTTCCATTTCTCACTTGCGGGTAAGGCCGAGGTATTATTACTTATTGGCAGAAGCGAAGAGTCCGTTGAATTATTTGCCAAAAGCGTAGAGTATATGCGTACTCTGGATAAGCCCTACTATTTATCTAAAACGCTGAACAACTACGCACAAAGTCTACATAATATCAAAAAGTATGATCTTGCTGAAGAAGCATTTAAAGAATGCCTGGAACTAAAAAAGGTGTTTTGGGATGAGCACTCCGTTTACTACACCTACTCGTCATTGTCCTGGCTCTATCTGGAAACGAACCAAATCTTATTGGCCGAGGCCTATGCCGACAGCACATATCAGTTGGCTGAAGACCTGTCGGTCACTGAAAAAATGAATGCCTACTTGCTTAAAGCCAACATCGCTGAAGAAAAGGGACAGTTTCAATTGGCCAGCGAATTATATAATCAATACATCTTTTGGGTGGATAGCACCAATGCGGTAGATCAAGCAGAACGAATTAAAAAGTTGAATAATAAATATGAGGTAGCTAAAAAGGACAAAGAAATCGCAGAGCTAGCCCTCGAAAATGAAATCTCACAGCGGGAATTACTTGAGTCGAGAGTGAAATTTTACGGACTTGGCGGATTACTACTACTCGTAATTACATTCGCTTTAATCTATCTCTATTCCTTGCGCAAACAACACCGGCTCAGCAAAGCGCTACTCCACGAGGAAATCAGTGGATTGCGCCTGCGCATCGGAAAGATCATGTCTGATATCAAATTGGAAGAAGTGACCCTGGATTCCGACAAACTTCAAAACGACCTACCCAACACCCTTACGGAAAGGGAGGTGCAGATATTACAGGTCGCCATCACCAACAAGACTAATTCGGAGATAGCCGATGAGGTACACCTAAGTGTAAACACAGTCAAATATCACCTCAAGAACATATACAACAAACTGGGCGTTTCTACCCGATTAGAAGCTAGGGAAGCACTTTCTCAGATTAATTAAGCCTATTTCTAAAGAACTACCCGGGGTGGGTGAGAAAAAAATGAGAGGATAGTGGGTTTTTTGAAGTCTCAAAACAGAGATGTACAATCAAAAAACGCACAAACATGAAATCACTGAAATTAACCCTGCTTTTGAACTTTGTTCTATTCGTGAGTTCTCAGGCTCAAACGGTCAGAATCGTTGACAACAACTACAATGCGCCTTCCGGAGACCTTGTCTACTCCACATTGCAAGAAGCGGCTGATGCTGCTGTCGCCGGAGATATCATATACGTTCAACCAAGTCCGACCACTTATGGAGATGTAGCCGTGAATAAAGAGCTGCATTTCAAAGGGATTGGTTTCAATCTCGACAAGGATCTACCTCATAACAGCAATATGGGTGTTTTTGTCTTTACGAATAATGTTGACAACACGAGCAACTCTTCAGGAAGTACGATTATGGGAATCAATGCTGAATTGATTCTCATGAGGCACAACACCAGCGGAGGGGTATTTGAACTGACAGACCTGGTAATCGACAATTGCATAATTAGAGGAAATGGTTCTTATGCTATTACTTCGGACGTATATGTCACCGGAGGAGAAGTTCCCATCACAAACCTGGAAATCAAGAATAGTGACATCCGCGGTACGGTACATTTTCAGCATACCATGACTAACATGCTACTACGTAACAATTTGATCCGTGGGGGGATTGTATTGGATTCATCCAATCCTCAATCGGCTATCATTTCGAATAACATTATTTACACAGGTATCCGGAAAGACTCTCAGGGAGATGACATGATCATACAAAACAACAATTTCATTGGACAAAACGGATCTAACAACGCCTTTTCTACAACTATGATTGACGCCATTGTAGCCAATAATATTTTCTACGGACGTACCCCAAGCATAGCGGCCGGAGGTGCCAGTACCTCTACTTCTTTCCAAAGAAATGTTTTCACGAATAATCTTAGCTATGAGACTGGTGATAACACGTTGCCTCCATCAGGTGGTGGAGTAGGAAACTCGGGAGATGGTAATATCGTAGATGACAGCCCCCTATTCGGGAATGTTCCGGTATTGAACTCCTGGGATTTAACCCATGATTTTTCGTTATCGGCGGGCTCACCTGCCATTGATGCCGGGAGTGATGGTACAGACATTGGTATTACCGGAGGTACCTATCCTTTCAATGGAAGCAATTTTGATTACAGCACTTCGCCCTTTCCTACGATTCAAATCCTGAATACAGATGCGGTGATCAACCCGTCAGATAATTTGGACATAAGAATTAGTATCAAGGCCAACTAAGCAGCTCCAAAACTAGTTTCTTATGAAAAAAATACTGAACATCATGGTGCTCTGGCTTGGTGCCCTCCTGGTACATGCCCAGGCGGATGTCACAGCTCTGGAGTACTATATTGATACCGATCCCGGAGTAGGCAATGGTACCAGCATTGGTATCACGCAAGGTCAGGAAATAGACCTACAGCATAGCATAGATATGTCCAGTCTCACTTTGTCTAGCGGTGTACATTTGCTTGTCGTCCGGGCACAAAACGCGTCTGGTGATTGGAGTTTCTATGAAGTCCGTAATTTCTTTATCAGCGATGCAGTGGGTAACCCTGCACCGGTCATAGAGGATATTGTGGCTTTGGAATATTACATAGACGAAGATCCTGGTGTAGGGAATGGAACAGACATTGCGATTAGCACAGGCTCATCGGTTGACATACTGCACAGCATCGATATCTCCTCATTGAGTTTGACGCCCGGCTATCACAAACTGGGTATTCGTGCGCAAAATGCAGCGGGGAGATGGAGCATGTACGAGATGCGCAAGTTTCTGATCAACGAAGCAGCAGGTAATGCAATACCAGCTGTGTCAGATATAGTAGCAGTTGAGTACTTTATCGATACGGATCCTGGGCAGGGGAATGGAGAATCCATACCCGTCACATCCGGCTCTTCTGTGGACACGGATCATATTGTCACTGAAGGCCTCACTGAAGGGTGGCATACGATTAACGTCCGGGCGCAAAACGCTGAGGGGCTTTGGAGTTTTAGCGAAAAGAGAAGATTCTATGTGACACAACCCGCCGAAGGGACATCTGAAATTTCAGATATTGTGAAAATCGAATATTTCTTCAACAGTGATCCGGGTATCGGGCAGGCAACGGCAATGGATCTGGGCCCTGCATCAGAGATTGATATAGCCAGCTTGATCATTGATTCACAAGGCGATTTGCCGATAGGCACTAATAGCTTTGGCGTAAGGGCTCAAAATGCTGCAGGTGAGTGGGGTTTTACAGAAATACGTGAATTTGATGTGGAAGATGATTGTACTCAACCCATCGCTGATTTTGAAATAGAACTGGCATGCGCGGGTGATTCGGTCACCTTCATCGATATCAGTACCAATCTACAAGATGATGCTTCCTACACCTGGTATCTTGATGGAGCCGAACTTATTGACGAAACGGATTCTACTTTTTCTATGGTCTTTGATAACCCTGGAGAATACACCATGAGTATGGTGGTAAACCAGGGCCAAATTTGTAAAGACAGCGTAGGTGCCACAATAACCATCAAGGAACAACCTATCGTGGTGTTTAGTGCCGATCCGGTCTATCTCGGCGATCCCACAGTCTATAATGTAGATACCTTTTATGTCGACCCTGAATCAACCTGGACCTGGGATTTTGAAAATGATGGAATCGCCGATGACGGTACCAAAGGTGATAATTCATTCGCCTTTGGTACCATCGGGTCTTATACGACGACACTATTGGTGACTGACGGATTAGGATGTGACGCTTTTTATTCCAGGGAAGTAGAAGTTTTGGAGGAGGCTGTTTCCATTGAGGTGCCGGATAATGAGATTTCAGTATTCGATGGATCAGATAATTCAGGCCCAGAAATAACTACCCATCAAGCCGCCGAAATTGACTTGGGGCAATTAGATCAGGATCAGCTCGTCAGCCGAACGTTTACAATCGAAAATGTCGGTACTGATGTGTTGGCCATTTCTTCAGTCATCAGCTCCAACGATCTTTTTGTGCTAAGCGGAATTCCGCTGGAAGTAGCCGCATCCGGCCTTGAGAGTTTTACTGTTTCTTTCAGTAGTTCTGAGGCAGGACAGTTTTCCACCTCGATCGTAATTGAAAGTGATGACGAAGATGAATCTGTCTTTGTTTTCGTTCTGAAGGCGGAAGTGATCGGAAAGAGTGAGCCGAATTTGACTTTTGGCCTCACCAATAAAACCTACGGTGACGCTGACTTTCCATTAGACGCAACCAGCTTGTCAGATGGTGCGATTACTTATTTCAGCTCCGACGCAAGTGTAATCTTTGTGACTGGGAATACAGCGAGAATCACAGGGGTGGGTACGTGTACTATCTCGGCCTCACAAGAAGGGACGGATCAGTTCGTCATGGATAGTGTTGCTCAGCTCATCGTGGTAAACAAAAAGACACTGATTGGGTTTGTGGATCATCAAATCAAAGGTTATGGAGACACAAATCCGGAGCTGACGATAGAGTATGACGGTTTTGTAGGAAGTGATGGTGCCTCGTCACTTGATCTGCGACCCTCATTGACTACCAGGGCCAATGAGTCCAGTCCTGTCGGGACGTATGACATCACAGCCACTGACGGTATGGACGACCGTTATGAGATTGTGACGGTGGATGGTTCTCTGGAGGTTTTGAAAAAGGAGCTGGTCATTACGGCTGATGATCAAACGAGAATGTACCGATTTGAAAATCCTGAATTGACTTTGTCCTATTCGGGTTTTGTGAATGGTGAAAATGAAACCGACATTACTCCTCCTTCTGTCTTTACTGCAGCATCGGTTGACTCCAGGGAAGGAACCTACGACATATTCCTGAACGGAGGTTCTGCCGACAACTATGACATGACCTTGGTGAATGGAACCCTGACCATCATTCCGAGTGATGTCTTGAGTGCGAGTTCTCATAAATCTGGCTTGATGATCTACCCTAACCCAGTGCAGAACCTGCTGTCCATTTCCTATGAGAGGCGGATAGATCAGGTCTCGGTATTTGATATTCATGGAAAACTGGTGATGGAAATAAATGAGCGATTCAATAAAGTGGACGTGCAATCGCTTCCTGAGGGAATTTATCTGGTGAAGGTTTTGGCTCAAGGCCAAACATTTAACCAAAGGATCATTAAACAATAGTAAGCAAGCATTTCCACTTCAATAAAAAGGTCGGCAGCAATGCTGACCTTTTTCATATTTTGGAATTAGATTATCTTGGCCAGATTAATTAAAAACAGGTATGTCTAAAAAAGATCGCCGAAAATTCCTCAAATCAGCAGGACTAGCGACCGCCGCTGGAGCTACAGGCCTCATAGCTTCTTGCGTTGAAAAAAAGGAAATCACTGATACGCCAAACGTCAATTTCAACAAAACCTACCAATGGAAGATGGTGACCACCTGGCCGCCGAACTTTCCGGTATTGGGAGAGGGCTGTAACCTACTGGCCAAGTGGGTGGAAGAAATGAGCGGAGGCCGTATGAAAATCGAAGTGTACGGGGGCGGTGAGTTGATCCCATCCCTCGAAGTATTTGATGCAGTGAGTCATGGAGCGGTTGAGATGGGCAGTGGTTCCGGGTACTACTGGGCGGGTAAAGTTCCGGCTGCTCAGTTTTTCTCTTCGGTACCCTTTGGACTCTCAGCTCAGCAAATGAACGCATGGATACTCAATGCCGGAGGCTTGAAGCTTTGGGAAGAAATCTATGCGCCTTTTGATCTGCTACCCCTACCGGGAGGAAACACCGGTCAGCAGGCAGGCGGCTGGTACAACAAGGAGATCAATTCCATTTCGGACTATGATGGCCTCAAAATCCGTATGCCCGGCATCGGTGGCAAGATCGTCAATAAAGTAGGTGGCACCTCTGTGCTCGTGGCGGGAGGAGAGCTATTCACCAATCTTGAGCGCGGAGTAATCGATGCCACAGAGTGGATCGGCCCTTATCACGATTACAAAATGGGCTTTCATCGAGTGGCCAAGCATTATTACTTCCCGGGATGGCACGAGCTGGGTACAGTACTCGAGATGACGATGAATAAAAAGAAATACGAAGAGCTACCCAAGGACCTCCAGGAAATCATTAGGGCAGCCACACATAGACTCAATCAATGGATGCTACTGGAGTTTGAAACCCAAAACGCCATTTACCTGCAAAAGATGAAAGACGAAGGGGTGGACATCCGCCAGTTTCCTCAGGAAGTATTGGCTCAAATGAAATCCACGGCCAGGGAAGTAGTCGAGGAGATCGTAGAGTCAGATCCGCAGAGTAAAAAAGTATATGAGCACTATTCCGAATTTGAGAAAAAAGCGCAAATTTGGAATGCGGTAAGCACAAGCAGCATTTAACCGAAACGCACATTGAAGAAGTACACATGCATTTGCATCGACGATGACAAGATCTACACGGAGTTGATGGAGAAGTTCATCGAGAAGATAGATTTTCTTGACCTCATCGGCACGTTCAACAATCCCATCGAGGGAGTGATGGCCATCGACAAGCACAACCCTGATCTTCTGTTTCTGGATGTGCAGATGCCTCAGATCAACGCCTTTGACACCATCGCCGCGCTGGACGTAAAACCAAAAATTGTGATCGTTTCATCTCACTGGGAGCATGAGGATAAACTCCTCGATGCAGGCGCCACCATGTTTGTCACCAAGCCCATTCGAAACATTGCCCATCTGGAGCAGATAGCGAAGGATGCGTTGGGGGTGGAGTAGACTGAACAATTCGGGTTCACCAACTTCAATCTGATTCCAGAATTCTATAAATGTTGGTTTACAAAGTCATGATATGACTGTGGTTCTAAAGCTCCAGTAATTGGAATAGTTAGCCAGTTGTTAGGGTTGAGTTTAAAGTACAGACAAATTACTTTGCTGTTAGCTACACATGAACTAAAATCAGTCCATGGAATTAATTTTTCTCCATCCATTTCAGTCGAGACAGATACACCTTCAGATGTAAAAGCATAGGTTACTTCCACATCGGATGGAACATTTAGTGCTTTCCATTTCTTCAAAAGCTTATTTTTAAAAATGATATTCCTAAGAAATAATGAATACAAGGTAAAAACTGTTCCAATGCCTGCTATTGTCCAGTCAATTGGCTCTTCAGTGAGTCCATTGTAGAGAGCAAATAATCCGATTCCTAATATTACTATTGTTACCTTAATCCTCCTTGATCTATCGTTAAGCTTGTGCCCTTCAAAGTGCTCTGAAAAAGTATTCTTAGTTGTTAATGTCATTTTTCGGTTTCGGTAAGTGAGTTCTAGCGAGTAAATGTAACACACTCTTTATATCCGGTAGAATAAATAAGGGAATATAGAATTGGGATCAGCTTCTCAAGCTTGTCAGAAACAACTCCATGAAGGGCCACGATTTAAATCTACAAAAAATCGGGATTGCCTTCGGCGATCCCCTGGAGCTAAATGGGGATACAAAGCAAGGCTTCAATCGGTGATAAAGCTTTTCGCTTCGGGGTTACTTTCAGTGATCCCTAGATTGGCCACTCCTGCAAATATAAATCCACGCCCTTCGGGCTAATTTTTTGTTTCCACCGAATTGTTGAAAAGGATTGCCTACGGCGATCCCTTTAGACTAAATGGGTAGCCAATCGAAAGCATTCCTCGTTACGCTCGAATACTTTTTCTTTTTTGGATTCATTCCAAAGCCAGCTTTGAATTCACCAAAAAAAGAAAAAGCCTTTCAACACAGTTGAAAGGCTTTCGATTGTGGGCGCTGAGGGATTCGAACCCCCGACCCCCTCGGTGTAAACGAGGTGCTCTGAACCAGCTGAGCTAAGCGCCCTAATTCTTTAAATGGCTAATGCCTAGAATTTGGGAGTGCAAAAATAGAAAGCCCCTTGTTATTTGCAAATACTTGGAGATATATTTTTAGTCAAGCGCCACTTTTAAATATTCGTTGAATTTGGACGCCTTCTTATAAGTCTCCAGTGCGGTCTCTACAAACCCCTCAGCATTCAATTCTTTGTCACTGAATTCCTTCAATACATAGAAGCTTTTGAACCGTAGCAGATCAATATGCGGGTGATCTTTTGCATAACCTTTTGGAGCCGTTTGAAGCTTTTCTCCCTGAATCTCCCCAAAAGTTTCTTTGAAGTCTTTTGAATTGATCAGGTTGCTCAGCGCATCAGGATTGTAATCAATCTCTTGTCGAATAGCCGCCAACTTATCAGTCGGAGGCTTGTAGATTCCTCCCCCTACGAAGTTGTGATCCGGGGCTATGTGCACGTAGAAGCCCGTGCCCTCAGTTTTCTTTCCTTCTGCCCCCATCAGCGCCCCAAAGTTCGTTTTGTAGGGAGTCTTGTCTTTGCTGAAGCGAATGTCTCTGTTAATTCTAAACACGCATTTTTTAGCATCTACCCCTGTGAGCTCAGCATCGAATTGAGCGATCCCGTCGATCAGGGTTTGGGTGAGCTCCAGGAAGTTTTTTCGACAGACTTCGTAGGTCTTTCGGTTTTCATCAAACCACTCCTTGTGGTTGTTGTCCTTTAGCTCTTTAAGGAAGTCAATGGTCGGCTTTAGGTCCATATTTTTTTGTTTAGGGTCAATTTTTCCATTTGTGTGCTGCGTGAGCCTTTGATTAAAACGGTAGCACCCTGCAAAGGTTTTTCTTCTAAATAGCTGGACAATGAATCCACATCCTCAAAGACATTTTTAGCTTCCGGCACCACATTCTTAAAGCCTTCCCCCACCCAAAATGAGGACTCCAAACCCAGCTCCTTTGATAGTTCATAAATTTTCAAATGCTCCGTGTCACTGTACTCTCCCAGCTCTTTCATCTCACCCAGGAATACCATTTTGGTCTCTCCCTTCATCTTGGTCAGGTTGATCAAAGCAGCTTCCATGGAGGCCGGGTTGGCATTGTAGGCGTCAAGCACGACCTTGTTGCTTTTGATATCCATGATCTGAGAGCGATTGTTTTCGGGCAAATACTTATCGATTGCTTCATACGGATTTTCCACCTCAAAAAACTTTCCGAGTGTCACAGCCGCAGCAATGTTTTGAAAATTGTATTCCCCGATCAGCTGCGTGGCATGCTCCTCCTGATTGTCATCAAAGTAGTTGACATAAGGATCGGCACTGACCAGACTGCATTGATCATTAGGATAGAGAATAGCCTCCGGAAATCTTTTGGCCATGTTTTGCAAGACCTTGTCTGCCGTGTTGATAAAAACCTGACCCTCCGTTTTTCTTAAGTAATCAAACAACTCACTTTTCGCCCGAATCAGGTTTTCATATCCTCCAAATTCCCCAAGATGGGCGTTTCCGATGTTGGTGATCAACCCATGAGTGGGTCGTGCTATATCGCACAGCAAAGCAATATCTCCGAGGTGGTTGGCACCCATCTCGATCAGGGCGATTTCCGAATCCTCAGGCATCGACAGCAGAGTGAGGGGAACGCCGATGTGGTTGTTGAAATTGCCTTTGGTATAGTGGACCTTGTACCGGCTGGATAAAACCCGAGCGGCCAACTCCTTGGTGGTGGTTTTTCCATTAGACCCAGTAAGTCCTACAAATGGAATGTCAAACTGATTTCGGTGATAGGTCGCCAGATCCTGCAGGGCTTTGAGCGCATCTTCCACGAGGAAATACTGACTCCCTGCTTCAAATGCCTCTTCGTCAATTACGGCAATTGATGCCCCGTCCTTCAGCGCGTTTTCCGCATAGGCATTGCCATTGAAATTGGGTCCTTTCAAGGCAAAAAAGATTTGACCCTTTTCCAGCGCGCGGGTATCGGTACATACCCCGTTGGATTTCAGATAAAGGTCGTGAAGCTCGCTAATAGAATGTGACAAGTCGGTCGTTTGTCTGGTTGCAACAAAATTATAAAATCGAAAATCGATTGCAGACCGAAATATAGCCTCGAATCGTTAGTTTGCCAGTTGAATCGCTCAATAATTGTCTTGAAAGGTTTTTTTTCAATTTTTCTAACCGTCGTTTCCTTTTCCGCTTGGGCTCAAATTGAGTTGGAATATTTCGATGCACAGGTAATTCAGGAAGGACGAAATCTCGAGCTACCTTTCGCCGGAGGCATCAATAGCGTACAGTACAACGAGCTGGACATTGATCTGGATGGAGACCTGGATCTTGTGTTGTTTGATCGGTCGTCTGACATGATTACTTCTTTTGAGAACCAAGGTGATCGCTACATTTTCAACGCTACATTCGAGCAATATTTTCCCGAAGACATCAGGCACTGGATGGTCTTCGCAGATTACAACTTCGATGGGCTCAATGATCTTTTTACCTATTCCAACCTGGGGGTTAGGGTTTTAGAAAATGTAAGCCTTGAAGGCCTACTGGAATGGTCGCTGGTGGCTGATCCTTTGAGAACGGAAGTTGGAGCGAGTGAGGTGAATCTAATATTCAATGCTACAGATATCCCGGCCATTGTGGACATAGACTATGATGGGGATATGGACATTTTGCACTACGAATTTGCCGATGGTGATTACATCATTTGGCAAAAAAACTATGCGGTGGAGCGAACCGGAGAGCCGGGACTTGATTTTGTAGAGGAAACTGAAAATTTCGGTTTGATCGATACGTGTGATTGTGATGATTTTGCTTTTGGCGGTGAGTCGTGCCATGAGGAGGCCAAGGTCCTGCATGTAGGGGGCAAGGCATTGCTGGCATACGATCATGACGCTGATGGCAATCTGGATTTAGTCATTGGCCAGGAGGATTGTCCTAACTTGAATTTTCTGGAAAACAAGGGAGACCCTCTTAATGCTACCTTTGATACTTTTTCTAACCAGTTTCCTGGATTCAATGAGCCACTCAATTGGCCCACCTTTCCAGCGGGGTTTTATTTGGACGTGACCTTCGACGGGTTAAAGGATCTTGTCGTCTCTCAAAACGTGAGGGAGGATGAATCGGGAGCCATAGACTTTAAGAATACATCGACGGTCTATGCGAACCAGGGAGCCCATGATTTTGGAAACCCTGGACCATTTCTAATTGATCAGATGATAGATGTAGGGTCGGAGGCTTGTCCGGCATTTGCAGACATAGATGGTGATGGCAGGGAAGATTTGCTGATCTCTAACCGATCCGGACAAATCTATTACTACCGTCAAACGCCAGACGGCTATGTATTTTCTTCAGATGACCTCTTCGGACTTTTATCAATGGATTGGTCTGATTTGAAAATTCAGTTTGTTGACCTGACAGCCGATGGCAAAACAGACCTGGTAGTAAAAGCACGATCGGCACAAGGAGGATATTCGATGTCCTTCTTTGAGAATACCAGCACCAATTCATCCATACAAATAGAATTGGACGAGGTGCAAGCCCTAGACATTAATGTGGTATCTGAGGATGATTTCTTTTTTTTCGATATGGATGATGACGGCACGCAGGACTTGCTCATTGGCAATGCCTTTGGTGAACTGGACTACTACCAACGGATTGGATTGAATACTTATGGGCTCGTTGAGGCTAATATCCTTACCACGGATCACCCGGGAATATTCCTATCTATCGGGTTGGGTGATATGGATCGGGATGCCTCCACGGAACTGGTCACAACCCGACTGTCAGGGCAGATGGAGATATTCTCGGGTTTTCCAGACAATCGATCTGAGGGCGAAATCCAAATCCTGAAACACGATCAGAGTGTATATACTACCCGACTTGGTAATCGAGCCAAGCCGGCAATGGGAAGGTTTGGTTCCGGGACAATCGTTGCGGTTGGTACCGCACAAGGAGGAGTAAGGCTATTCAGTGTATTAGGATCAGGAGCCAAAGAATCCCTGACCCTAAAGGTATATCCTAACCCATCTGAAGGCAATGTCTTCAATTTTGAATCCAATGCATCAAACGGCACGCTGAATCTCTATGACCTCTTGGGCAATCAGGTTTTTAAACATATTCTGGAGGGAACAGAAGCGATTGACTTCTCACATTTAATACCCGGAGTGTATATCGCCCAGATGCGTGACTCGGGTCGATCTGTAGTGCAGCGAATCCTCGTTTACTAGATCAATAATTCAGGTAGCCGTATCTACATCATGAATGAAGGGCAGCTTCTGTCGAAACAGATCCATTGGTTCTTTCTCAATTCGTTGGATAATCGATCCTTCCGCATCCAGGGTTTGTATTACCTCGCCAGTGTAGTCCACCACTGAGGAGTGCCCCGGATATTCCAGGCCTTTTCTATCTGCTCCGATACGGTTGACGCCCACCACGTAGCTTTGGTTTTCAATGGCCCGGGCTTGCAGCAAGGTGTCCCAGGCTGAGATTCTAGGCTTAGGCCAATTAGCAGAATAGATCAAAAGGTCATAATCAGCCCGGCCGTCTGAATGAATGAAGTTTTGGCTCCAGGATGGAAACCTAAGGTCATAGCAGACCATTGGGCAGATCCGCCAGCCTTTGTAATCAATGATGGTTCGCTTTTCACCACGCGTTAGCTTCTTTTCGATATCCGACAGATTGAAAAGGTGCTTTTTGTCGTATGTATCGAACGTTCCGTCAGGATGGGCCATCAAGTACCGATTATACAACCGCCCTTTGTCGTTCACCAAAAAACTACCACCTACCAGAGCATTCGATTGACTGGCCATCTGAAGGAGCCATTTGGTGGTCTTAAGGCCGGGTACTTCAACGATTTTCTCGATGTTGTCGGTAAATCCGGCATTGAAACTCTCCGGTAAAAGGATGAGATTTACCTGCTGATCGATTGCCCAAATCTTCTCCTCAAACATCGCCAAATTGGCGTCCACATCCTCCCAATGAATGTCAGACTGGAGGATGGCGAGGATTAGATCAGACATGTCTTATTTTTTTGGAACTCGGATTTTGTAGTCTGCGTCGCACTTGCCTTTGCTGATGTTGTTGAGCCGGCCTTTGAGCAAGCGTTTTTTGAGTGGGGTCAGATGATCTGTAAAAAGAACCCCTTCGATATGGTCGTACTCATGTTGGATGATTCGTGCTTTCATCCCGTCAAATTCTTCTTCGTGCTCTTCGAAATTTTCGTCGAGGTAGTTGATGCGCAGCTTAGGAGGTCGGTTTACATCTTCGCGAACTCCCGGGATGCTAAGACACCCCTCTTCAAATGCCCACTCCTTACCTTCCTCCCAGAGGATTTCAGGATTGACGAAGACCTTTTTGAAGTCCTCCATGTCCTCTTCCTCCAGAGGGCTGCCATCTACGATAAACATCCGAATGGACTTGCCTATCTGCGGGGCAGCGAGACCGATTCCATTGGCCTGATACATGGTCTCAAACATGTCTTCAGCCAACTGCTTCACGTCCATCGACCCTTCTTCAATGTCTTCTGCGGCTTTCTTCAAAACCGGGTCACCATATACTACTATCGGATAGATCATCTACTTTCCAAATACGACTGCAAGATAATCGTTGCGCTCAACTTGTCCACATTTTCTTTCTTTCGTCGGTCACTCTTTTTCATTCCTCCGGTAAGCATGGCTTGTTTTGCCATCTTGCTCGTGAACCTTTCATCAATTTCATGAACAGCCGTTCCCGGAAATTTCTTTTTCAGGGATTCGATAAACTTCCTGACAGATTCTGTACTGTCTGTATCTGTGTTTTGCAGATTTCTGGGCATTCCTACAACAAACGCTTCCACCTCCTCTTGTTGGGCATACTTTTCCAGAAAGGGAATGAGTTGGTGGGTTGGCACCGTTTCCAGCGGAGAGGCAATGATCTGGAGTGGATCGGTGACGGCCAGCCCTGTTCTTTTTTTTCCGAAATCTACGGCAAGGATTCTGCCCATTTAGTTGAGGCCGGATTTTTGTGTCATCAGGACTTTGACTTCTTTTTCTAATCCCAGCGCCTTAGGGAACAGAATGTCGTTTTCGATATTGGCATGCACGGACAGGTCGTGATCAAATTTTTTCAATTCCTTGATTACCACGGCCAATCTTGGGTCTTTTACTTTTTCAGTATCGTAGTGGTCGGTGATCCCTCTGATGCCTTTCATCTCATCATCCGAGTCATTGTGGTGTAAGGCAAACTCCTGAATCGAAAAGTTGTCAAAGTCTTTGAGGATTTTAGCCGAAACTTTTTTTGCCTTTAGGGATTTTTCCAATTCACATACGTAAGTAAAGAACCGATCCTCTTCTTCGTAGATGTGGTGGATAAAGTCCTCTACAAACATTGGCATCACCACCTTTAGGTCATGAGCTTTTTCGTTGGCATGATCATGATCCAGCTCTTCTACTTTTTTAAGCAAGTATGGGAGGGTCTCCTTGATAAAAATCTGATGCGAATGCTTCAAATACTCTACGATCAACCGAACAGGATACTCTCGCAAACTTTGATACTCCGGTGATTTTCGACTTTCGGATCGTTCGAGTACGCTTACAAGATGCTCGGGTTTGATGTTGTTTTCCCTACACACTTCTTCCAGGGTCTTGTCCCGGGCCTCATAGAACTTAACCCCAAAGAAATCAAGGACTTTGGCATAGACGAAGTTTTCACTGACCAGATGTTCTACAGACTTATGTACCATGGAATTAAAGACAAATTCAAAGATAGAGAATCCTTTTGGTCGTGTCAATATTTGAATTCAAAGACTCAGAAAAAATTACAATAACTCATTGATAATCTTACCAATAGTCATTTCTTCTGCTTCTGCTTTGAAGTTTCTAACGATCCTGTGTCGCAGCACGGCTTCTGCGATGGCTTTCACGTCTTCCTCATCAGGAGAGTACTTGCCGTTGAGTAGGGCGTTGCACTTCGCTCCTTTGATCAAAAACTGGGAAGCCCGGGGCCCTGCACCCCATTCCAGATATTTTTTGGATACCTCAGCTGCCCGCTCAGAATCGGGGCGAGTTTTATGCACAAGGTTTACGGCGTATTCTATCACATTGTCTGCAACCGGTACTTTGGCGATGAGCTTTTGGTACTCGACGATCTGCGCGCCGTCCAGCACGGGCTTCACGTCTTTGACGCTGTGCGCAAATTCGTTTTTTACAATATTGAGCTCCGACTCATAGCTCGGATAGTCCAGGTTGATCATAAACATGAACCGGTCGAGCTGAGCCTCCGGCAAAGGATAGGTACCCTCCTGCTCGATGGGGTTTTGAGTGGCCAGTACGAAGAAAGGCTTTTCGAGCTTCCAATGCCTTCCGGCAACGGTCACAGAATACTCCTGCATGGACTCGAGGAGCGCAGATTGTGTCTTAGGCGGTGTTCGGTTGATCTCGTCTGCCAGGATCAGATTGGAAAAGATAGGTCCTTTTACAAACTGAAAATTTCGTTCCTTGTCGAGCGTTTCTGCACCCAGGATGTCTGAGGGCATCAGGTCAGGGGTAAACTGGATGCGGTTAAACTCCAGATGTAACGCGGCCGACAGAGTACGTACGAGCAGGGTCTTGGCCAAACCGGGGACACCTACGAGCAATGCATGTCCCTCGCAGAAGATGGAAGTCAATAGCAATCTGACCACATCCTCCTGTCCGACTATTACCTTCCCGATTTCTTTGGTCAGGTCTTGATATGTCTTGTGGAGATTGTCGGCTGCTTGTACGTCGGTTTCGTCCTTGCTCATAGTGGGTCAGTTTTGCAGGATTTTACAATATTGGTATTCTTCGTCTATACTAATATACACCTCGTCCTTGGCTTCCAGGAACCATTCAGACATGATGTTGTTTCGTTTGTTGGCCAGCGTAGCAGCCTTGAGTTTTTGGTAGTCCTGCTTCAGGTTTGCCTGGTGCGGGGCGATTTTATCTTTATAGTAGATGATCCTGGCCGCGTCCTTTCCGTCCCTCATCTTAAATTCTATTGCCGGGGTGATATTACCGATCGCCATACTGTCTATTGTGAAAAACAATGTTGGATCCAATTGCTCCACGGAGATCCGCATGGCTCCATTGGCATCGCTAAAAAATCCCCCGTTGCCGCTGGTTTCTTTGTCATCAGAGTATTCCTTGGCCGCAAACTCAAACTCCAGGCTATCGTGCATGATCAGCCCCCTCAAACTATCCAGGTATTGTTTGCTGTTGTCCAAATCTGATTGGGTAGGATTAGGTATGATCAGGATGTGCTTGGAATCATAGGTATTACCACGTCGTTCCACCAGCTGCACAATGTGAAAGCCAAATTGTGTTTCGAATGGCTCTGAAATTTCTCCCGGCTCCAGTGCCATGGCCGTAGCTTCATATTCTGGCGCAAGCTCTCCTCTTTTGAAGAACCCGAGCCGACCTCCTTGACCTCTTGATCCGGGATCCATCGAATACTTTTGAGCCAAAGCCCCAAAGTCTTCTCCGCTAAGTATCCTGGACCGAATGTCAATAAGGAGCCTTTTGATTTCGTTTTTTCGCTGGTCATTTACCGTGGGTAGCTTCACGATCTGCCCAAGGGTCACCTCGGTCGAAAAGTAGGGCAAGCTGTCTTTGGGGATGGAATGAAAGAAGTCAGAAACTTCCTTTGGGGTAGTGGTCACATCTGCACTGATTTCACCCTGCATTTTTTGAATGATCATCTGCTCTTTGATGTCGTCAAATAGCTCCTCTCTAAACTCAGCAACAGTCTTGTTGTAGATTTCTTCCAATCGCTCCTCAGAGCCGATCTGCTGAATGAAATAAGCCATCCGCTGATCCAGGTTCATTTCTACCTGTGCATGCAGTACGGTGACAGAGTCTATTTCCGCCTTAGCGACCATGAGTTTACTAATGATCAGGTTTTCGAGTATCTGGCATTTTGCGTCTCCTTGCGTAATCTCTCCACGGGACAAAAATTCCAGGTACCCTCTGTCCAACTCCGACTTAAGCACAATATAGTCGTCTACCTTGGCGATGATCTTGTCGATAAGCACGCCATTATTGGCCTGTCCCCACACACTCATGCTACCGCTCACCAGTAGCATCGTCCAAATCACTTTACTTATAGATTTCAAATTCATTATTTTGTACGGCCGACTGGTATATCCCGTCTTCCAGCTCTTTTCTCAGTTCTATTTTCTTCTTGTTGATCAAAATGCTCTCAATGTCATCGCGGATGTACTCCAAAGGAGAGATTTGATCTGATATTTTGTAGTCCAACAGCCGAATGAAGTAATAGTTTTCTTCATCAGAAGTCTCCACGTAGCTGTTGTTTTTCAGGAAAGTCACCTTGTCCTGTACATTGGCTAGGGGAGTGCTCGCGATCACTTCATCAAAATTGAGCCACAAATCCGTCTCCAATGACGATTTGGTCGCAAATCTATAGCAATATGACTGTATTTCTTCAAGGTTGGATTCCGGATAAGAGCGGATCAGCTTACGCAAATTTTCGATCTGGGGTGCTTCTACCGGTACGATGGCAAAAAGGCAGCGAATGATGTTTTGGCGCAGCACAAAGTTTTCAAACTTTTCATTGTAATACACCTCTATCTCCTCATCACTGATTTCCTTGTTTAGGCGCTTGTTGATATAATATTTTTCAAACTCATGCACCATCAGGGCGTAGCGATAGTCCAGCACCTTTCTTTCTATATTGGCCTGGTCAAAATCCAACTCTGAGGAGGCTCTTTCAATCATGAGCTGTTTTTTGATCCATGAGTCCAGGTACTTATTGACCAATATGGCACTATCCGATGCTGCGGCATCCTGTGGCACCAAACCGGTGATGTCGTCCTGATATAGATATAGATCGTTGACACGTGCCACGGGCTCTTTTTTCTCAGGCTCAGCAGGCTCTAGCGGGCCATAGAGCTTGTCGCATGAGATGAGGGCCATGGCAATCGGTACTATGTATATAAGGAATCTATTCAAACTGTGCGATGTAACTTTTCAATACCTTTTTGTTCACTTTCAGAGGGTATTTCTTTTTGAGAGATTTGATCCAATTTTTTTCCAGATCAGCCTGGTAGTCCGATATGACCAATCCCTTTACCTCATTGAGCTCTTGTGTGCGTTTTGGATTGATTTTCTCGACAGACCAAATAATGACTCGGTTATTCTTCTTTTCTATGTGCTGTCCTACAGTCCATTGACCATCCAAGAATTCATTGTCTCCTTTTTTTATTTTGTCCTCGGACGATTCCAAAGTTAACGGTTCTTTGGAATTGAACAGACTGTCCACGTTTAAAGCGGAATCGCCCAGCGACACCAGGAGACTCTCCAACAATGTAGAATCAGACAAACTGTATTTCATGACCAAGGCGTGTTCTTCTTCCTGATAGTTGGAGGAATTTTTATCATAATAAGCGCGGAGCCCCACGGTGTCTTCCATGGCTTTGTTCCATACCTCTTTTTCCATCAGATTGAAAAGTAAAATGCCGCTTTCGTATTCATCCATCACCTGCTGAAATTCCAGATTGTTTTCCATCACCTGTGATTTTTCATAATCGAAAATGCTGATTTCTTCAAATTCGTTGTACAGGTAGCTGACATAGTCGGTCAAAGAAGTCTTGCTGCGCCTCTTTTGCTTTGTGGTCACGTACGTCCAGAAATCGGCAACCGAAAAGGTTGTATCTGACAGTGAGAATAATTCCTTCGAAAGCAAGATTGATGTGGAGTCGTATTTCCAGGTGCCTTTTAGTAAGGTCGAATCTATCTCTGCCAGGGCAGAATTCTTGTTTTCCGTATTGAGCTGGTAGCCGTTCTTTTCCTTAAGCGCCTTCAACGCTGATTTCCTTTTGAGTGAGGAGCGGCTGTCTTTACCGATTTTCTTTTCGATCTCCAGACGCTCTTCTTCAAACGACCCTAAAGATTTTTTATCCAGCAGTTTGATGATATGCCAGCCAAATCGGGTCATCACGGGCTCAGAGATATCACCGGCATTTTCCAGGGCAAAGGCGGCATCTTTAAACTCGCCAGGGAGCCGGTCGCCCGTAAACATCCAGTTGAGTTTTCCTCCTTTGGTATTTGTATGCTTGTCCTCCGAGTGCACTTCACACAACTCATCCCAGTCGCCTCCTTCTTCCAGCCTTTTGGCAATGGACTGTATTTTTTGCTCAGCCTTGGCCTTGGTTACACTATCCTGCTCATGTCGTATCATGATATGGGCGGCCAATACCTGGCCCCTGGCTGGTCTTTTGTCGGTGAGCTTTAGGATGTGATAGCCAAAACGTGTCTTGAAGGGCCCTACGATCTCACCTACTTCTGCATTGTATGCGGCATTTTCGAATGGGTACACCATTTGCAGTGCTGTGAAATAGCCCAGGTAGCCTTTGTTCATCTGTGCACTCCTGTCCTGTGAGAACTTTACGGCCAGCTCTCCAAAGTCTTCTCCATTTTCTGCACGACGCTTGAGGTCCACCAATTGTTCGTAGACCCGCAGGGTATCTTCTGGCGTGGCATTGGGAGGGGGGGTGATAAGTATGTGCGAACCGGCCACCTCGGTTTTCATTCGGTTGTAGGCCTCCATGAGCTGACCTTCGTTGATCTTAGAGGACACCAGATAGGGCTCTATTAGCTGGTCTTTATACCCCTCCAACTCTGTAATGAAGGCTTCGTCTTGATCCAGGCCTCTCTTTTTTGCCTCCAGGACTTTCAGTCGAAACTCCACATAGAGGTCAAGGTAGTCCGTCACCATTTTTTTGGCCTCTTGGGCCGATGGCTTTTCAGAGTTTTTGAGAAAATAGTATTCAAATTCATCCACCGAATAGGGTGTGTCTCCCAGGGTGAAAAGTGTTTTGGATTGGTCGTTGTTGTTTTGGCTAATTGATACAAATGGCACCCAAAGGATCAGGGCACACGCAAGAGTTTTTTTCATTTTTCCTTTTTGAACATTTTAGTCATGCAACAGACATTGCGTGACTTTTCACATTTAAATTCTACCTCGTCCATGATCTTCTTTACCAGCATGATGCCGAGGCCACCTTTTCGCTTTTCTTTTATTATTTCTTTGAGGTCGGGCTCCTGATATTTTGAGTAGTCAAAACCGATGCCATGATCTACGATTTCAAATTTAATTTTTTCATGGCCATCATCTTCTATATATACCTCTAGTTTTTCGTTGGGATTGCTTTTGTTGGAATGGATGATCATATTGGCACACACCTCGTCCACAGCCAAAATGACCTTATGAGCCTCCGATTCGGGAAAGCCGATATCATTGAGGGTCTCCGTCAAAAACTGGCGGATCTCGCGGAGTTTTTCCTTGCGGCAAGATGTCTTAAACTGGTGCGTCATACTAATTCGGCGATCGCCTCTTCCCGTGTTTTCTTTATGTTTAGCAGTTGGGTCAAACCCAAAATATCAAATACGTCGTGCACTTTTTCTTTCATCCCAAAGATGACAAACCCAATGTTTTGGTTTTCAATGTCTTGTAATACAGACATAAATACGCCCAAACCGGCCGAAGAGATATATTCTAATGCGGACAAATCCACAATTATTTTCTTATTGTGCTCCATGGCCTCATGCAGGGCGGTATCCAGATGTATGGACGAGGAAGCGTCTACTTCACCACCGACCTCCAGGGAAAATAGGTTGTGCTCCGGTGTGATACTCGTATTTATGTTGATCATTTCATTTAAATTTTACAATAAGTAATGTATAGTCGTCCTCCAGATTTTCTTTTCCACAAAAGGCATAGAGATCATCGATGATACCCTTCTGAATATCTTGAGGGGACAAGTCGGCGAGTGTAGTCAGAGTTTTTTTGAGTCGCTCGTGACCGTATTGCTCACTGCTTTGATTGCAGGCTTCTGTGACGCCATCGGTGTACAACACCAATACGTCTCCGGGCGCGTAGGCAAACTCGTTGACTTGAACGTAATTCTCAAAGTTTGAGTTTCTTAAGATGCCGAGACCCAGTCCCTTGTTCTTAAAATATTTTGTTTCTCCGCTTGCGGCGCAGTAGTACAGCGAAGGGCTATGACCTGCCCGTGCAAAGTGCGCTTTTTTGGTTTTGTTGTCTACAATGAAATAGGAAACTGTAATGAAAGAGGTAGACTCGAGACATCTGCTCAAGGCATTGTTGGCATAGATTAGAAACTGCTTCGGGTCAAGATCCAGCTGAACCAGGCTATGAAAGATCCCCTTCATCTGTGCCATATGAAAGGCTGCGGAGGTACCCTTGCCGGACACATCGCCAATGATCAGTGCCTTGCGATCGGGCCCGAGGCTAAATACATCATAGTAATCACCCCCTACTTCATCGGCGGCCTGTGAGAAGGCATGAATGTCAAAATCTTCACTCTTTTCAAGCGTGTCGGGCAGCAATTGTTTTTGTACGCGATTGGCGATTTTAAGCTCTTCCTTGTACCGCTCGTTTGAGATGGCCTCCTGGAGCAGCCGGAAATTCTCAATAGAGATGCTGGCCTGGTTTACAAACGTATCGATGATATCGATCATCTCTTTGTTGAATCCGTCATCTACGTCCTTGAGCAGCACCAGTGATCCGATTTTTTTGCCTTTGACTGTGACCGGAAACTGGAGCACCGACCGATAGCTCACATTTTTGATATTGGCAGATAGCTTGAGTGCCTCGGGGTTTTGTTGGAAATCAGCATTCAGAAGTTTTTTTGATCGGCTATTTTCAATCGCCTTCACTATCTCAGGAACCTTTGCCTTTTGCAAATTGCTGGTAAGTGTCAATTGCGTGTTGTGTTCTTTATCATCAATCTCCAGCCAGGAGGCGTCGGAGTACACCGCACTGGATGTACTTTCCAGCAGAATTTCATAAACCTTTTCTTCGCTTTCGCCTGCCGGGATCGATTGGCTCAGGCGCTGGAAGCTCACAGCCTCTTCGAGCTTTCGCTCAAATACGGAAGAGGTGGGCAAATTGAACAAAATAACGAGCAAGGAAATCGCTGCATAAATGGTAATGAACGTAATGATCGCCAGGATAAATGCACTGTCCAGCAGATCCCTGACGAGCACTCCCTTTTCACTGTAAAACATCAAAGTCTTCAAAAAGTACCAGACATAGATGAGCACCAAAAGGATGAACAGGATGCTACGCCACTTCTGCTTGAAATTGAGGTAAGCGATCCATTTGAGATTGAATGATAAAACAACCCCCACAATTGCCAGTACAGAATATATGACTAAGAATGACGGGTCTTTATAGCTATGGGTAAATAGGTCATAGACCAGGGTACAAAGCAGGGCATACTCGTAGATATGCCATAGCGATAGTAGCGATTTGGACTTTTGGTAGAGGATCAATCTTTTCCACACTACATAAGTCGACACAAAAAACCCGATGATAAGGCCCAGGTTGATGTGGTAGAAAAAATTGATGATGATGCTGTTTTGGGTGATCTGGTGGCCACCCATCATACTAAAAAAGAAATCGATGATGAGCGTGACGATGGTGGCGATCAGCCCGAATACAAACACCCTCCAAAGGAGATCAACAAAGTTGATGCTTTCTGCCTTGTCTACATTGTACCGGTAAAAAAGAATGACAGAAAGAACAAATAGCGCCAAGAGGGAATTGGCCACAAAGTCCGGTACACCAAATTCAATGTTGTTGTTTTGGCTGAATAGCGCCAGCAGATCCACTATGGTGAGCAGGGACCAGAAGATAGTGCCAAAGACGGCACTGAGTCTCATTATGCCTTTTTGTGAGAGCATTCAGCGATTTTCTTGGGAGGGCAATTTAGTCATTTATGCTAAATGCCCTTTTCTAAATGCCCTCACTTCGTGGCAGTTGAATGTTAAAAATGGTTAAGGCCTATCGAGAATAGTTTGGAGCCTCCCGAGTGATCTGGATGTCATGCGGATGAGACTCTTTCACTCCGGCAGCGGTGATCTTCACAAACTTGGCCTTTTTGAGCTCATCGATGGTTCCTGCACCGCAGTAGCCCATACCTGCGCGGAGTCCTCCGGTCAACTGATAAAGCACCTCGGCCACCATGCCTTTGTAAGGTACTCTTCCTACGATTCCTTCCGGCACCAACTTTTTCACGTCGTCCTCTGCATCCTGGAAATACCGATCTTTCGATCCATCTTCCATGGCTTCTATTGAGCCCATGCCTCGATACGTTTTGAATTTTCTACCCTCGTAAATGATTACCTCACCAGGTGCTTCTTCCGTACCCCCAAGGAGTGAGCCGATCATGATGCAATTGCCTCCGGCAGCGATGGCTTTAACAAAATCACCGGAGAATCTAATACCTCCATCCGCAATGATCGGAATGTTTCTACCTTCTACAGCCTTAGCAGCTTCGTATACAGCCGACAGCTGAGGCATACCTACACCGGCAATCACACGAGTGGTACAAATACTTCCAGGTCCAACACCCACTTTGATCGCATCTGCTCCGGCATCTGCTAGTGCTACAGCTGCTTCTGCAGTGGCGATATTACCTACGATTACATCCAGGTCGGGAAATTTCTTTTTAATGGTTCTGCAGGTATCAATCACACCTTTTGAGTGACCATGAGCCGTGTCAATAGAAACTACGTCTACTCCTGCCTGAATCAGCTTTTGTACGCGATATTCTATGTCGGGTGTCACACCCACGGCAGCCCCCACTCTCAGTCTACCAAACTCATCTTTACATGCGTTGGGCTTGTCTTTGTTTTTGAGAATATCCTTGTAGGTGATCAGGCCTGTGAGCTTGCCTTCACCATCCACGATAGGAAGTTTTTCGATTCTATATTGCTGCAGGATTGATTCAGCACCTTTGAGGTCAATTTTGTCGTTGGCAGTGATCAGATTGTCACTGGTCATGATCTCCTTGATGGGCTGTGAAATATTCTTTTGGAATCGGAGGTCACGATTGGTAATGATGCCCAATAGCTTTTTGTCCCCATTAACTACCGGTATGCCTCCGATCTTAAATTCCTTCATTGACGCCAGGGCATCTGCTACGGTAGCCGTCTCAGGTAAGGTTACAGGATCCAGGATCATCCCACTCTGTGACCTCTTTACCTTGCGCACCTCGGCTGCCTGGTTTTCGATGCTCATATTTTTGTGAATGATGCCAATTCCACCCTCCAGTGCCATGGAAATGGCCAGGCCGGATTCGGTCACGGTATCCATAGCAGCAGATACCAGCGGAACGTTCAGTTTGATGTTTTTGGTCAGGTAAGTACTGGTGTCAGTGTCTCTGGGAAGTACTTCGGAATATCCTGGGAGAAGAAGCACATCATCGTATGTGAGCGCTTCGAAAACTAGTTTGGTGCTATCTAAGTGCATGGGCAAATAAGTGTTTTTATTTGCCGGGCAAAGCTAGCATGATTTATGCTAATACGATCAACTTTTGTCTCCATTATTTTTTCTAATAATTGACTACTAAGCGACATTCAATCTTATTATTTAAAATCGTTATAAATAGTGAGGGGCGACATTGGGTGCTCCAAATAATTACTATTTTAAGTTAATTTTGTGCGTTCAAATAAAAGCTATGCATCATTCGTTCAGAGCCATCGGATTATCCTACAAGACAGCCCCGATAGAGGTACGCGAGCGTGTGGCCCTTGATCAGGAAGCCAGTGCGCGGCTGACCAAGATGGTGAGTGAATATGGCGAAATCTCTGAGGTACTGGTACTGTCTACCTGCAACCGAACAGAGGTGTATTATTCTGCAAGTGCTTCCCAACATGAGCTCTTTGTAAAGCTGATTAAGGTTGTCAAGGGATTTGATACTTCAGAAGACATAGGATCCCATTTTTGGGAAATCAACGATCATCAGGAAGCCATAAGCCATTTGTACAATGTATCCATTGGACTTGAGGCTCAGGTGGTGGGCGATATGCAGATCATCAATCAGGTAAAAAATGCTTACCAGATCTCTGCAGACCTTCAAATGGCGGGGCCTTTTATGCATAGACTGCTGCACTCCGTGTTTTATTCAAACAAAAGAGTGGTGCAGGAAACCGAGTTTCGTGATGGCGCGGCATCTGTGTCCTATGCAACGGTCGATCTGATCGACGAGCTTACCCATGCCTTGCCCAAACCAACAATACTCGTACTAGGTCTTGGAGAAATTGGTGAGGACGTGGCCAGGAATCTCGTCAATATTCGTGAGAAAGAAGTTTTTGTTTGCAACAGGACTTTTGAAAAAGCGGAGGCCCTGGCATTGGAGTTAGGGTTTGAAGCTGTGGCCTTTGATAAGGCTGCCGAATACGGTCTGAAGGCTGATGTAATCATTTCTTCGGTTTCTGTGTCTGAGCCCATGATCACAAAGGATTGGTTTGAGGGTGATGTACATAGCCACAAATACCTATTCGATTTGTCTGTACCCAGAAGTATAGAAGCCGACATTGAGTCTGTGAATGGCGTACTTCTTTACAATATTGATGACATAGAAACCAAAGCCACAGCGGCTCTTGACAAACGACTGGCTGCCATTCCTGAGGTCAAGTCGATCATAGAAGAATCAATCCAGGAGCTGGTATCCTGGTCAAAAGAAATGGAAGTGTCCCCGGTCATCAATAAACTTAAGAATGCCCTGGAAGACATCCGCCAAAAAGAAATAAGCCGTTATGTTAAGTCATTGGACAGTGAGCAAAGTGAACTGATCGATACAGTGACTAAAAACATGATGCAGAAAATCATCAAACTTCCTGTCCTACAACTGAAAGCCGCCTGCAAGCGAGGTGAAGCAGAGTCATTGATAGAAGTACTCAACGACCTGTTTAATCTCGAACAAACGTCCGCTAAAACCGAAAAGTAGGTGAAACATTTTCTTAACAGGTATCTTCCGTTGTACCTGCTTTCTACCATTCTGTTTTACACCCATTGGGCGTATGCCTATGGTGACTATGAAATTTTCTCAGAAAGAGGAAAACAAGGACTCAGGTCTGAGGGACAAGTCGTCATAGAGCCAAACTACAAGAAACTTGGATGGAGCAAAGGGCTTGACCTTCCGGTAGGAAACGTCATAGGCTACTACGACGGTGCATGGGGTTTGGTCAGCGTCAAGAACAAAAAGGTCACCCCGGCCAAATATTACTCTTTGGAGGCTATTCACGGTGATTTGATTTTTGCTTCACTGATTGGTCGCTTTTCTAATGAGCTAATGTACGGGGCGATCAATTCACAGGGTGATGTAGTGATTGACTTCAGGTATCACTCTATAAAAAAAGTAAAGGACCTCCTTATCGTCTCTGAAAGGAAAAAAGGCAGATCCTATTTTGGTTTGATCGACGAAAAGAATGCCAAACTGCTCCCTGTCGAATATCGTGATATTCGCCACTATTCTGAAGACCTATTTGTTTTTCAAAACACAAAAGAAAAATACGGGATCATAGATCGCTATGGAGTAATCAAGTCTCGTGCACTGCTCGATAGCATTGGACCGCAACGAGATGGTCAAAGTGTCATCGTAAGGCATGGTTTGACCGGCTTGTTGGATTCTGTGGGTAATGTGGCATTGACTCCCCAATACAAATCCATCGAAGGAGACAACAAAATATCATTCGATACGCAGATCGTATTTGATTCCAAGGGCCAGCTACTGTCTGAATGGCGAGCAGACTCTGTACAGTCAATCGAAGGGTTTTGGGTGACCTTTCGCAATCAGTACTTCAGCATTCTCAACACAAATTTCGAAGAAATCCTTGAAGGCAAGAGCCTGACTTCTATGAGTTTATTCAGGGATTTTTTGGTATTACAAACCAGTGATTACGTAAAAGTCATTGATGCTGAAGGAAAGGCTTTTGGCTCAAAGAAATTTGATCAGGTGCTTTCTGACGACCACTATCTGTACGGACAACGAGCGGGTCTTTGGGAGATCTATAACTCCTTTGGCAGAAAGATTGGTAAAGGAAAATATGATTCGGTTTTGGTGGGAAGTCACAACCTTATTCCTGTGATGAAACGTCGGTTTTGGGGCTACCTTGATCACACGGGAGATGTTGCAATCATATTGAAATACGATGCGGTGAGTCCATTTCAGGATCGCCTGGCCGAGGTGGACTTCTTGGGTAAAAAAATGCTCATCAATCAATTTGGTTCTGCGTTGGGAGAGTTGGATTATGACAGCATAGCCATTCAAAGCGGCAATACAGCGATCGCTAAAAAAGGTTCCCGGTTGGATTTGCTCAATGGTCAGGGCATTGTATTATTCCAGACGTACAATATGTTGATCAATCATGAGCTTGGTTATTTAGAAAAGACCGAAAGCGGACGATACGGATTGATTACCTCCCGAGGGGAACAGGTATTATCCCCGATATATGACAGAATAGAGCATGTTTCGGGACAAGAGTATGTGCGTGTGATTGATCAGGGGCATGTTGGCTTGTATGATCTTACAGGATATTGGATCAAGGAATTTGATGATAAATATGAGGACATGAACTGCCTGGGTGAAAAGCTGACCGCCATCAAAAAGGATGGAAAGTGGGGATCGGTCAATGATAAGGATCAACTGCTCATCGCCAATAGGTATGACAGCATACGGTGCTTTGTGGGAGGCCTGGCTCCCGTTAAATTCCGTGATACGTGGGGCTTGATTAATGAAAATGAAGAAATCGTCGTACAACCGAATCTTGATCATATAAGAATCAACGGGACTTCTTTTGTAGCTAATCGAGGCGATTCTTTTGGGTTGTTTGACAACTCGGGTACCGCGTTGCTCCACATCGAATATCAGTCTATCGAACCCCTTGACAATGGATATTACCTGGTAGAGAAAAATGACAAGTTTGGTGTGTTTGATGCCGATGGCCTTCAGAAGATTCCGGTGGTTTATGACAGGATTTGGGCTGTTGAAAACGGGCAATTCATGGTATCCCGTAGAGGCTTAACGGGCCTGGTCAATATTGAAGGTCAATTCACTGTTCCGTTGAAATATGACGGTCTAAAGGTAACCCAACAGAAGCTTTTGATCGCTTCTCAAAAAGAGATGTAGCATCAATCTTTTCTCCCAACGATCACAAGGTGGGAGTTTTCCGGATCAAAGAATTTTTTTGCACTTTCCATTAGTTGATCTCCGTCAAAATCCTTCATCGCGTCAAAGTACCCCGAGTAATAGTCATAATCCAAACCTGAATCCAAAAGTTGCTTGTACTTGTCCATTAGTTTAAAAGGAGTGCCAAGAGAGCTTTGAAATTTTCCCGCGAGGTAATTGGTGACGGACTTGAGTTCCTCCTGTGAAGCACCCTCAGTCTGGAGTTTTAAGATTTCCTCATGGATGGCATCTACTGTTGCCTGGGTAAACTCCGCTTTTACATCCGTACCAATGATAGAAAAGGATCGGTGCCTGAGGTGAATAGGGTAAGATGATATCCCATAAGTATAGCCTTTTTCTTCACGTATGCTCGCCATCAGCCTGGAGCCAAAATAGCCACCCAGGATGCTGTTGGTAAGGGAAAAATTGTGATAATCGGGATGGTTCTTTTGAGGACATGTCCAGGCCATGCGAATTGATGACTGCAGACTATCCCGTCTTTCCACAATCACCTCTTTTTGCGGCTTGAGCTCGAATTGATCCGGTCGCTCGGGACAGTCAGATTTTGGTACATTCAGCTGGCTTATCAATGTCAGTTCTGATTCGTGCACATCACCAGAGATAAAAATTTCGGGTTGGTTGAAAAGTTGATTCTTGTAGAAGTCCTGGATCTGGCTAAGAGTAATTTTTTCGATCTGGTCTGCTTCCAGAATCCTTCCATAGGGCATATCAGCTCCAAATACAGCCTGCCTTACCATTTTGGATGCGTACATATTGTTTTTAGCATCGTTGAGCTTCAGCTGGTCTATGCGGATTTTCTTCAAATGCTCAAAATCCTCAGGCCTAAACCCCGGCGAGCTCAGCATCTCGGAGAGAAGTTCCAGCACCTGATCAAAATTTCTGCTCATGCAGTGTACCACTATGGATACATGATCGAAGCCCGGATCTATTTCCAAAAAGGCCCCAAGTAGCTCAAAGGCTTCCATCAGTGTTTTGGCATCCTTGGATTTGGTACCCTCCGCCAGCATTTTGGCGCAAAGCCATGACAAAGCAGCCTGTGATTCGTACCAGATGCCGCTCGCCAGTCGGATTTCCAGTTTGATTACCGGCTGTTGGCCTGCAGATAATATATGCAGCGGAATGCCCGATTGTGTCGAACGGGTGGTGCCCTGTGGAAAACGTTCAAATAATATTTCGGAAGAAGCGGGTGCGCTTAGCCTGTCAAGCATTAGTTGTCCGACTCATCAACCTTATCAAAATTGAAGAGTAGCGAGAAACGTACGGTCTCTGCCAGCGGGTGGTTTTGGTCACCTGGTATAAGGTAAGAAAAGTCCACACCAAAGACCTGATAGCGGAAGCCAACACCTAGCGTCAGGTACTGTCTGCCACCTTTTGCTTTATGCTCATAGAAATATCCGGCTCTGGCTGCGAAGATCTCTCGATACCAATATTCAGCTCCGGTAGCAATCATGATCTCCTGCATCTCTTCGGTGAAGCCATCAGGGGCATCAGCAAAAGAACCAAACATGCCGCTAATAAGATTTCTGTTTGGGTCTTTGCCCCTGGCGATTACCGGATTACCATTTTCTTCTATTATTTCACCAGTGTCCTCGTCTCGTAAATATATTGGAGGTGTTGGCACCAATAGCTTGTTGAAGTCCATGGCTAAAGTAAGGCTGTTGTATGGATCAAGTTCCATTTTCAATGCACCACCAAGTCTCAAGTTAATAGGAATGTAATCCGCAACGGCATCACTGCTATAGCTCACTTTTTGACCAATGTTGGAAATGTGTGCTCCAAAAGACAGGTTGGAGTTTGTCGATCCCAACACGATGTCCTTGGTATAATAGGTACCAATATCAACAGATACACTCTGACCGATCTTTCCGGCCTCTACCAGGTTGCCGACAAGGTTGGACCAAATATAGCGCCCAGTCACACCGATACCCCAGTGCTCATTCAATTTTCGTGAATATGTACCGTCAAAAGCCAGCTCTCTCGGATTTTCTTCTCCTTGAGGCTCTCCCAGTAGACCTGTTTTAAGGATTGACCCAAGGTCAAAATATCTCATGGAAACAGCAACAGTCTGCAAGCGATCAATTTTGTAAAAACCAGAAACGTACGACAGTGACATATCCGGTACTATGTTACCCAGCCATGGTGAGTAGGATACAGAGAACCCATACGATTGATCTATGAAGGCAAGTTTACCATTGTTCCAGTGTACGCTATTGGCATCTGCCGAGGTGGCCACTCCTACATCTCCCATTCCGGAGGCTCTTGAGTCAGGAGCAAAACTTAGAAACGGTACAGCTGTAGTGATTGGCCTTCTTGTTGTGTCTTGTCGCCCCAAAACAATATTGCCCGGGTTTTGCGCAAAAGAGGCACTCACGCTGATCAAAAGTATCGCTAGTGTAACGAGTGGTTTTTTTCCAAAAGTTGTCATGTGTAAAAAATTGAAAGCACAAATGTAGCTAATTCAGAACTACGAGTTTATGGTATTTGGCGGATTTGGCACCATCAACACGACTCTGAATCAAAATTTTATAAATATAAGTTCCTTTATTTAATCGGTTTCCCCAGGCATCCCGACCGTTCCATGCGATCTCATTGGAGTAACCTGAAGAAAAGTTTTGGGTTGTGTTTTCGAAGCTACCTACAAAACGGTAGTACGACCTAATTATTACTTCTCCGTGTAGGTTTGTGATGGTGAGGATGGCATCAAGTTCTTCTCCCGGTCGGTCATGAGTGATACGAAAGGTTGTATTGCGGTCGTCAGTTATGGGATTGGGGTAGGCCATTACCTCATACAGTTCGAGTTTGTTGCCGCTCTCCACAAAAAACTCCATGACCTCTTCTGCCCGATTGTTGTGCACGTCATAGGCAACTAGTCTGACCTCATGGTGTCCGGGTTCCAGGTTTTCCATAGGAAAGGCAACCGTGCCTGACTGATAGGAGTCTAATGTTGCTGTGTAATAGTCGTTTACCATGTACTCCACTTCATTATCCAGAATCAATATCAGGTCATTTTCATAACCCAAATTGGAAATATTTATTCCACTCTGGTCAGTCAGTTGTGCGATAAAAAGTGCATCCGATCCGATGGTTCGACTACTCTCAAAATCTTCATCATCGAAGTACATTTCTATTTCAGGAGGGATATTGTCTCGCTCATAGTCACTGTTCGAACCACCCACTACCGCATCTGTGAATGAACCATGTGCATCGATGCTGGACGCATCATCCACTGCATAAAAAGTCATCTTACCTTCTGCGAAAGAGTAATTGATATTTTTTGGTACGATGAACTCAGAGGTAAATTGCCCATTGGTCACTGTTGACTCTCCCTGAAAAAGCAGTACATCCTGTATTTCATAGATCTCAGGATTGCTACCAAAACCAAGAGTCTTGAAATGAGTCGGTTTGTCGTATACAGACACATGTACCGTCCCGTTGAACTGGTCATCCGTCGTGCTGTCCGCTAGGATGCGACCTTCAATTTTGTATTGGCCCAGGGCTCTTAGCGTGTCGACACCCATGTTGATTTCCTGATCATTGATCCGTACCAGCTCTACCGCTTTTTCCGGAAAGGACAGTCGCATACTTGCGTCACCAAGTAGAGCGTAGTTGCGATTTCTGGTACCATCGAAACTGTTGTTTTTTGTTTCCCTTATCAGATCACCCAGTCTCTTGAATTTGCCATCTTCTTTAGTAACAAAGGAATTGTAGAAAGCAACGTTGAGTTCAAAATTGGAACCTGATATAACAGGGCGTGTAGAGCATAGGAGGGCAATGGATCCCCCTTGAGGATGTAAGAGCATTTGCTCACCTCCTGATATCATGATAGGATTGTCATAATTGCCAAAATCACATGTAGCGGCCACAAAGAAGGGCATGAGGGTTCTATTGGAAAGATCGGTGATCATATCTACAGTAAAAATCGACTCATGGGTCAACCGTCTTTCGTTTCCATGGCCGGTATAGTTTACGACCAGGTTGCCGCTGGATACAGCCTCAACAAAAGCTTCTGATGCACCAGGCGATTCTTCTCCATCAGGTAATTTGATTTGTTCATAGGAGTCGAGAAATACCTTCTCAATATTGAATACACTTTGGGTAGTGCTCAAAATACGGGCTAGATCGTCTGCATTGGTTTGATGCTGGTTACCGTCTTCATCATCTGCAATGAAGGTGATCTTGTTTCGCCATTTCCCAAAGCGCTGATGACCCTCCTGGTATCTCATAATTTTGTCGACATAGTCGGCTGCTTCATCCACCTCTCTTACCGGAATCCGGCCGATGCCTATCTCCACCGTCTGGTTGCCGGTATGATTTTCATACCACATTCCCTCTTCCTCCTCCAAAAATCCATAGTAGTCCTCTGAGGAGTAGCTTTTGATTGGGTGTTCACTATTTCTCGCCTCATAGACCGGTACATAGTTCGTATGAAAGACGAGGCGATCCTTATAGTCATAGCTACAGTCTCCAAACAATGTGACGTATCGAAGAGTCGTATCATGTTTGATGTACTGATGACGAATAAAGTCACGAATTGCTGTGATGTCCTGACGACCCGAGGAGTATTCGTTGTAAATCTGGTCTACAGTGACTACCTGGGTAAGCATATCATCATGGCTGGCTCGAAATTCGGCCAACCTTACCGCTTCGGTTTCAAATTTCTTATGCGTTATATAGATCACTTCGGCTCTGCCCAAGCCATGGAGGTTCTGATTTTTGATCTTTTGCATGTATTGTGGGCGCATTTCCTGACCTTCATTAAATGCCACGAACTGACTTTCATTACCCACAATGTCAAAAATTGCTTTTCCATCTGAAACGGAGTGGTTTTGTAGTATTGGCCGGGTTGGATCTGATACGTCCCAAACCTGACTTGTCGTATTTGCCCCTGAGATTGAATAGCTCTGATCTCCGTCGGTGCGATTCAGGCTGATTGGCCCATGTGTAAGATCCAGTTTCTCCGTGACCGTCAGATGAGCATAGTCAACATACCCTGTGGCAGACGCTCCATTGTGGGTGTATAGCAACCCTAGATTTACATTGTTGTCAACCACTGCGTTATCATCAATATTATAAGACCGAACCTGATAATTAACCTCGATATGGTAATCTGCCTCCGGAACACTCACCATTTGGATGTCGCCTAATGATAGATCATTTGCATTAAGTGAAAAAAACGATCCGTCTTCGTCCTTATGGGCTGCTACACGGATGTCGAGGACGATGTCCGTTCCTGCGACAGGCCGTATCGATTCAAAACTGACACTATTTGATCGGCTGGAGGTAGTCATACGTTCACCGACCCAGACGCGACCTGATTCGATCATGTTGTACAAATCCTGCTCATGAGGATGAAAGTGCAGATAGGTATCTTTTGCATTAGTCCCAGAGGTGGAATTTTGACCCTGTGAAGCTCTTAGTGCATTTTCTGATTTTATGGTAATGAAGTAAAAAGAGGTATCACTATAGGAGTTTTTTTCAAAACTAAATTCGCCCGAGCTACTGTCGAAGAACGTGCCGTGCGCAGAGTGTCCATAAAAAAGGAGGTAGTCGTCTGCATCAAAAGACCCATCCTCAAGTCCATGACCTATCAAGGCATTTTCAATCAGATCGTCAGGACGCTCACTACGGTTGGCTTGTGGGAGCATGCCGTTATAGCCATTGCCGAATAGGGCAATTTTAGAAGGGTCGACATCTGCACTATTTATCCCCAACTCCGACAAAAATGAGGCATCTATCTTATACACGCCATCCTCCATCACAGCGATTTTGTGCCACTCCCCTTCGGCCAAAACAGACCTGTCCTTGTTGGCCCATCCCTGGGTCAGATGGGCAAGAATTAGAATGGATAGAAAACCGGCGCGCTTCAAAGACATACAATGCATTCGGAACATGTAACGTTCCAGTGTTTTAATTATTGGATATCAACAGATTTGTAAAAATAGAGGTAAGTAAGTAAAGCAAAATGATAAATGGCAGAGCGACCCATTGAAATGTCGCAAAGGCAGCAATTGATAATACGATGATCAGGTACCTGGGTTCATTTCCACGCCATCCATAGCCTTTAAACTTGAGTGCAATCAGCTTTAATTCAGAAATCATTAACAGAGACATTAACACAGCAAGGATCGCTAGCGAGTAGGGGTTTTGAAGCCAGGAAAGATATTCCAATTTCATGGCCATAGGCAGCGGACAAAAAAACAAGGCGCTGGCAGGCGTAGGCACCCCAATGAAAGAGTCGCTCTGCCGGCTGTCGTTGTTGAATTTGGCCAATCGAAGTGCAGAAAAAATAGCGATCGATAGGGCAACGTACGGCAAATATTCTGTGGTGGTGTTTGCTTCAATCAATCGAAACATAACAAGGGAAGGCACCAAGCCAAACGACACAAGATCTGCCAGAGAATCCAGATCCTTGCCGATGGCGGATTGCACATGCAGGAGCCTTGCGGCAAAACCATCTAAAAAATCGGCCAATCCCGACAAGACAGTAAAGTAGATCACATGGGTCAGCTCACCATTGAATATTTCGATGACCGCCAGGCAGCCAAACAGCAGATTGCAACAAGTGAGTGCGTTAGGGATATGTTTTTTGATGCCCAACTATTCCTGGTTGATCGCACAAAACGGGTTGGTGGCTTTTTCTTTGCCAATCGTCGTAGTGCCCCCATGCCCGGGGTACACCACCATATCGTCACTCAGCGAAAACATTTTGGTATGAATGCTTTCGATCAGCTGATCATAATCCCCACCGGGTAGGTCAGTCCGGCCGATGCTGCCATCGAATAGCACATCACCCCCAATGCAGATGTTTTGTTCCTTGTTGACCAGTACGACGTGACCGGGTGCATGACCAGGTGTGAATAGCACCTCAAGACTAGAATTGCCAAATTCTACGGTGTCCCCCTCATCAAAGAAATGCTCCGCCTGAGAAGTTTCATAATTGGTAAAACCATAAGCCGGTGCGTAGACCTCAACCGATCGCAGCGTTGCTTCATCCTCTTTGTGGATGGTCAATTCCACGTCATATTTTTTCTTGATGTAGTTGTTGCCAAACACATGGTCTATATGACAATGGGTGTTGATCAATTTTTCGACTTTCAGTTCGTTGTGACTGATAAACTCCGAAAGCTCCTGACGTTCGTGTGGTTCGTAGCACCCAGGGTCGATTATGATGGCAGATTTTGTCTCGTCATAGACCACATAGGTATTTTCCATGAAGGGACTGAAAACAAAATGATTGACTTGGATCATTGATTCGTGTGTTAGTCTACAAATTTGTAGGTTTATCAGCTAATTACAAACATTACTTCAATTGTACGATTATTTGATCATAGGCCATGGATTAGCAGGTGCCCTCCTGTCTCAGAACCTTATCGACCGGGGGTATCAGGTTCTTGTAGTAGATGACACTGAGCGTAATAATTCTTCTATGATTGCAGCGGGGTTGTATAACCCCATTACAGGTAGAAAAATGGTGAAAACCTGGATGGCCGATCAGCTCTTTCCCCTTATTGAGCCCACCTACCGGAGCCTGGAAGAAAAACTGGGATTACAGTTTTTACATCCAATAGGTATTTACAGGCCTTTTTACAGCATCGAAGAAAAAAATGACTGGCAGGGGCGTTCCAGTGATGAAAAATTCAAGCCCTATATCTTCAAAATAACAGAAGGTCCATCAGAGGAGCTGTCGGTACGCGACCCTTATGGAGGGATACATCTGCAACAGGCCGGATACGTTGACATTCCTGTGTTTTTGCAAGGCAACGTTCAATTTCTGACAGAAAGAAACGCATACATAGAAGCGCATTTTAAAGAAAATGAGCTCGCCATCAACGAAAATTCTGTAGAATGGAACAACCACAAGTTTAAAAAAGTCATTTTCTGCAATGGAGTTGCAGCCAGGGAAACTCGGCTATTTGAATGGTTGCCCTTCACTCCGGTCAAGGGACAACTGTTTGACGGGATGATGGGGCCAAAGTGCAGCACTATCTATAATCGAGGGGTGTTCGTTGTTCCGTTGGGCGATGAAGCTGTGCGAGTCGGGGCCACCTATCAAAATCATTTTGATCACATGAATCCTGACGAGCGAGGGCTGCAGGAACTCCAGGATAAACTGGCAGGACTGGTAGAAGAGAATATAAAAGTAACTAAACAAAAGGCTGGAATACGACCAGCCACAAAAGACAGGAGGCCGTTTATTGGAAAACACCCTGAATATGAACATATTTATGTATTTAATGGCTTTGGGTCAAAAGGGGTCTCGTTGATCCCATTTTTTTCTAATCACTTTGTTGAATACCTGGAGGGTAAAATGTCGTTGGATGAAAATGTAGACGTTCAGAGATGCGCGTCTTTTGATGACCGGAAAATTGGCTAAATAGAATGGGAAGGTTTTACTGGATATGCTGGCTGGTATTGTTGCCTGCATTGGCTTTTGGCCAATACAGAAGCGAGACCTTTGGTCAGAATCGAGTCCAGTACAAAAACTTCGAATGGTTTTACTATGGTACAGACAATTATGATGTCCATTTTTATGCTCTGGGCGAAGAATATGCCAAGGTAGCCCTGGATGTCCTGGATGAAGAATACGAAGCAATTACCGATCTCATAGGATATTCACCTTTCGCAAAAACCAAGATTTTCATCTACAACTCCCCAACGGATCTGCTGCAAAGCAACATAGGTGTCGGGGCGCCGATTTTCACCATTGCAGGTGAGACTAAGTTCGTTAAGCTCCAACTGGAAGTGGCCTACCCCGGAAATGTGATCGACTTCAGAAAAGAACTAAAATACAAGCTCTCTCAAACCCTGCTCAACGATATGATGTTTGGTGGGAGCCTGGCCGATATTTTTCAAAGCTCGGTATTGCTTCACCTACCTGAGTGGTTTACAGAAGGAGCCGCCCGCTATGTCGCCTATGGCTGGGACATCGAGATGGATGATTACATCAGAGACTACCTGGTCAAAAAGAAGATCAAACGATTTTCTAAACTGGAAGGCGATCAAGCTGTACTCGTTGGCCAGTCTGTGTGGAACTACATCGCGGTACGCTACGGAAAAAGCAACCTGAGTAATATTTTGAACCTGACCCGTATCATTCGGAATGAAGAAACCAGTGTGGCCAGTACCCTGGGAGTATCCTACGAGCAGTTTATGTTTGAGTGGGCAGACTATTATGGAGCTCCTCTCGAGACTCTGGATGTGAATTATGTAGAGCCGGAGAAAGATGACCGTATTGTCAGGGCGTTGAACAACAACACCAAACTGACCAAATTAAAGTTCAGTCCGGATGGCACAAAGATCGCCTATGTAGAAAACTATGTAGGAAAGTACAAAGTGATCATCAAGGACTTGGAAACCGGACGCGAGCGCGTCGCTCATAAAGGAGGCTACCTCATCATCGACCAGGAGATATCTTATCATTTACCGTTGATAGACTGGATGAGCGATACCAAGCTCGGGATCGTAGAGGCCTGGTATGGTACGAATTTTCTTGTGACCTATGATCTGGAAACACGCACCAGAAATCGAAAATCGTTGATCCGGTTTAACCAGGTGAACCATATCAGTTTCAATGACAATGGTAAGCTGGCAGTACTCAGTGCAGATATCAAGGGCCAGACAGATCTGTATCTGATTAGTATGCGACGCAATGCCGTCAAGAGGCTTACCAAAGATCCATGGGATGACCTATATCCGGAGTTTATACCTGGTACGGATGCGGTTGTTTTTAGCTCTAACCGTACCAGCGATTCGCTCGGATTCAAACCGAGTAAGACAAGTGAAACCCCTGAAATTCTTAATCTTTTTGCATACGACCTGGACACCACGGACACCAACTTGTTTCGATTGACCAATACCCTGAGTAGCGACATTAGGCCGGTCCCGTTTGATCAAAACAACATCTACTATCTGAGTGACCTCAAGGGCATCAACAATATGTACAAATTCAGCTTTGCCGATAGCTCGTTTACACAAGTGACCAATTATAGGACCAGCCTCAAAGAATATGACATCAATCAGTACTCCAAGGATTTGACTTTTCTCATGCTGAATAAGGGTAAGTCCAAGATCTACCTGAATGAAGATTATGATTTGGATCGAACGGTATTTACCCCTCCTACACTAAGGCACCAGGTGAAGCAGATTGAATACATGCGTAACCTGCGTGAGCAGCGAGGCCCTGATGAGTTTGACCAGGAATGGGATCTGATACAATCTGACAGTACGGATCAGGAAGAGGAGTTTGAGTTCGGGCTTTCGGCGAACTATGAGTTTATTCTGGAAGACTATCTATCACTTCAGGATACCTCGCAAAGAGAACAAGAGGATAGTGAGTTTATCGATCTGGACAATTATATATTCTCGCCGACAGAGCCAGACCTACTAACAGATAGCGCCTCTACGGATCAGATCAGTGTCGATTTTGACAATCCACTAAATTTTCTTTTCGGCGATCCGGTGCTTTCGCGAGAGGACACCATTGCCACAGATAGCGTGGGCATCAGGAGCTTGAGCTATGAGGATCCAAGTGACTTTGACCCTAATAGTTTTGATTTTGAAGCCGAACTGGACTCACTAGACGCTGCGGGCATGGGTGATGGAGAGGTGGCGTACAGGCACCCTCCTGGCTATGAGGACAATGACTATAGTGACTTGGAATATGATGGAGATGGTCGGTTTGATCGGTCAGATTTTATTGATTTAGAAAACTATAAGTTTGGAGACGTGGAGGAGGATCGGCCGGATAGTTTCTTGTCCGCTCTCTATGGTGGGGATGGTTTGCGCAATCCCGATTTCAGCGTAGACTCGACTTTATACCAGACCCCGGACGGAGACTACATCAATACTGACGATTATGCGTTTGAGGATGAGGCAGAGTCTGGGGATGAGGACATCTTCTCATTTTTGTCTGTGTATATGAAAATGCAAAAGGAGCCTGAAATCGTTGGCCCTCTGCCTTTTGAGTCGTCCTTTAGAGTAGATCATGTGGTTACCTCATTTGTCTTTGATCAGTACCGCGGTTTAGGTGTATTGCTGGAGACACAGATGTCAGACGAATTGGAAAACCACAAATTCAACGGAGGCTTCATGGCCAATACGGATTTTTCTAGCGGTGACTTTTTTGCAGAGTATCGTTTTCTGAAATATACAATTGATCTAAAAACGCGATTCGATAGAATGGTAATATTTAAGGAGGGTCCGGAATTGTTCCCCGCTCCAAATGGAGGGCAGACTTTCAATTTCTACCGCCAGAAGTACAAAAAAAATACCTTCACGGCCGGTGCTTCGCTACCTACCTCTGCGTCTTCACGGTTTGAGGTCAACAGCTTCATGACTTTCACTAATTACTACAACCTCAACCCCGATGTACTCGCGGACCCTGACACGTTGCAGATTCAAAGGAGCTTCATCCGCGACTCTCAATACACCTATGGTGGTTTCAACATCGGTTGGGTTTACGATTACACACTCTCCAGTGGATTGAATCTTTTTGAAGGATCCAGGGGAAAGGTGATGTTTGAGCATCATCAGTGCTTTGACGATCAGACCAGATCCTTTAGCAACTTGAAAGTAGACCTGCGTCGCTATCAAAAAATCCATCGTGAGCTTATCATAGCCACACGCTTGTATTATGGCCGGTCATTTGGCAACCGCCCCAAGACTTATATGCTCGGGGGTATGGACAACTGGGTTTTGGCTGAAAATGATAATATCGACCAAATGGATACTCCTCTGAGCTTTAGTAACTATAAAGACAACAGCGATGTGCTCTTTTCGGAGTACGTTAACCTCAGAGGGTATAATTATAATCGCTTGAGTGGATCAAATGTGCTGACCTTTTCCGGGGAGTTGCGCTGGCCAATGTTTAAGTATTTTTCCAGAGGAGCAATCAAGTCGGACTTTGTCCGAAATTTCCAGGTGATTGGATTCTATGATATTGGATCTTCATGGACGGGGGCCTCACCATTTAGCAAAGACAATACAGTGGACACCCGAGAAGTCAATCCTATAGGTCCGTTTTCTGCAACGATACGCTCTACCAGAAATCCCTGGCTGGCCAGCTATGGCTTTGGTTTGCGTACTGTCTTGATGGGGTATTATACCAGATTTGATTTTGCCAGACCTATTGAAGACTATGAAATCGGTGATATGACCTTTTATCTGACCATAGGATATGATTTCTAATGACTGCCATCTCAACGAAAATATGCACATTTGTGCATGGTAAAGTCAATGACGGGGTATGGTCTGGCCCAGCATGAAAGTGACCGATATAGCGTCTCTGTAGAGGTTAAGTCCTTGAACTCTAAGTTTTTGGATATCGCAGCCAAGATTCCCAAGGAAGTGTCGACGTACGAAAATGAATTGAGAAAGATCATTTCTGATCGATTGGTTCGGGGCAAGATCAACTTTTCTATAGAGGTGACACCAAAGAATGGAACTACGGCGGGCTCCCGATTGGATCCCGATATGTTTAGGCATTACCATGATCAGTTTAAGGATGTGTCCAAAAACCTGAATGTATCAGACGGGGAATTGTTCAACGCCATTGTGAATCTCCCGGATGTCCTGGGTAAGGAAGAGGATCTCTCTGATGTGCTCAGCAAGGAATTGATTTTGAGGCTGACGGAAGGAGCCGTGTCACAGTGTGATACTTTTCGAACCGAAGAAGGTCGATCGATTGAGACGGCCATGAAGGGTTTTGGGGAGTCTATTGCTCAAAAGCTCTCTGAGGTGAAACAAAAAGACCCGCTCCGTGTACAGGGCATCAAAGATCGTATTGAAGAGAGCTTGAATAATCTGGAGGCGGCCGAAAAGGCCGATCCTAATCGCTTTGAGCAGGAGCTTATCTACTACATAGAAAAGCTGGACATATCAGAGGAGTACGTTCGATTGGATAATCATTTGAGCTTTTTCCAGGAAACGCTACAGTCTAAGGAATCACAAGGCAAAAAGCTGGGGTTTATCAGCCAGGAGATGGGCAGGGAGATCAATACGATTGGCTCGAAAGCCAACAACTCCGAAATCCAAAAGCTGGTCGTGGAAATGAAAGATGAGCTCGAGAAAATCAAAGAGCAGGTACTGAATATAGTATAAGAAAAAAGGCCTTCATCCGAAGGCCTTTTCTATTTCTTAGTTGAGCTTAAACGTGATCGGCAAGATCATCCTTACCTTCACCGGCCTTCCCCGCTGCTTACCTGGAGTCCATTTTGGCGCATTTTGAAGAACCCTTACCGCTTCCTCATCACATCCCGCACCGATACCTTTGATGGCTCGCACGTCAGTGATTTGCCCTGTTTTGTCTACAACGAACTGAACGAACACCCTTCCTTCGATACCCATTCTTCGGGCCTGGTTGGGGTACTTCATTTCTTTGCCCACATACTTGTAGAATGCAGCCATACCACCTGGAGGTCCTGGCTGATCTTCTACGATATCAAAAATCTCATCGGCTACCTCTTCTTCGGGAGCTTCTTCAAATACGATTTCTTCAATCACAGTCTCTTCGGTGATTTCCACATCAAGATCCACCTCGATTTCTTCTTCGATTTCTTCCTCATCAGGAATCTCTACAATCTTAGGAAGCTCAATCTTTGGTGGCGGTGGAGGTGGCTGCTCGGTAGGAGGAATCTCCATGATATCCTCAAAGTCATCGTCTACCTGCCCCAGGTCTACCAACCCTGCATCATCGAAGGTCTTGTGGTTAAACGCCCAAAGGGTGATGGCCAGACTCAGTGACAAACCAAGATTGGTGAAAAGTTTGGTATAATGGTCAAGATTTACATGAGTGTATTTCTTGATCAGTGGATTATTTCTTTCTGGAAAGTCTTCCTGACTAGCTGCTTTTTGAGCCATTTGGTCAACTATATACTTGATCAGGAAGACCAAGCCTATAATGCCAATTACGAAGACAATTAAAATGTAAATCATGATCTACTTCTTTTATGAAAAATTGTCGGGCGTCAAATATAGCAAAGTACCTAATGATTATAGCGGATATCCCTTTTTTTTAAGCCAAATTGTAAAAAAACCACCGCAGAGAATTCCGCACCCATCGGCTACTAAATCGACCCAATCGGCTGACCGTCCCGGCGAATAATTTTGGCCGTATTCTGTCAACATCCCAAGCAGAAGTCCTGGAATAAAAGCGGCGAGCAGTTGGCTCAAGCTGCTTGTGCTTTTTACGGTACGTGCGAAAAGAAATAATCCGGCCCAAATGAAAAAAACTCCGAAATGAGCCGCCTTATCAAAGTGTGGAATGTGGGAAAACCATGACCATGACCCATCATCTGGACTCAACGTCAGATAGCAAATCACGAGTGTCCATAAAATCAGCGTGCCCCACCTCAGGTGGGCGGGCCACCGGAAAGGGTTGATCACTGCCCGATGACCTCCTTGTACCCGTCAGCGCTAAGCAAATTAGCTTCTTCTTCGGGATTGCTGAGTTTGATTTTGATCATCCAGCCCGCATCGTAGGGGTCTGAGTTGACCAGCTCTGGGTCTGATTCCAGTTCTTCGTTAAACTCCAAAACTTCACCTGACATGGGCATGAAAAGATCAGACACAGTTTTTACTGCCTCGATGGTACCAAAAAGCTCACCTTTGTCGATGGTCTCTCCTTCGGTTTCGATTTCAACATATACGATGTCTCCAAGCTCGCCTTGAGCGAAATCGGTAATGCCTACGGCTGCGACATCTCCATCTATTTTGATCCACTCGTGATCTTCGGTGTATTTCAGATTATCAGGAATATTCATTTCAATGTGTTTAAAAAATCTTGTCCAAAAATAGGGCTTTATCAACACTATTTGGTTGCCTGTTTTGACAATTATCTACGGCCACATATGAGTCGGCACTAAACGACTATTGAGCAAGGCTAAACCGTACCTGCACGCCAAATGCTGTAGTGCTCTGAGGGAATATCAGGGAAGTTTTTGGTGTGGTGATGTTTTTGTCAAAATACATAGTGATATTTAGGCGATCGCTTGCGACGTACTCCAGTGTAGGTCGTATTTGGTAACGCACGTCTCCTTCATTCACTACTACCTGTCCTTCTAAGTCACGAATAAGCCCTCTGGTGTCCCTGACGGTAAATACAAAACGAAAACGCATTTCATTGTTGATAACCGTGGTGCGCCCCCGTATCCGAAACGGCACCTTCCATTCATTTTTGCTTACCCCAACATCAATACTGAGGTCATTGCTACGACGCTCCGTGACTTGTCCATTTGAGCCGACATCCATGATAAGAGACCGTTCCCTGCTGTATTCAGTTTTAAATGTCACCCCTCCCCGTGATCGCAAATTGACCCCAATAAGGGGAGAAAACCTTTCTGAAATAGAAACCTGAGTGATGTCATACACGGGCTGAATAAAACCACTATTTCCCGGCTCGGTTCCAAGTTGGTAATCGAGAATGTTGTTCGTCAGATCCAGGAGGTCTACTGATTCAGAGTTCGAATAAAATGCCGAGTTTCTGTAGTTGTTGATATTAAATGTCGAGGTATAGCCATGGGTGATATTGATGGATGCGAAGACATCTTTCAGCGAACCTATTTTATTCAATCCGGCATAATCGACCCTCCAGTTGGGCATTGGGATTTTTGGGAATGGTGTGAGCGCAACGCTCGAAGCATCCTGCCCTGTGTATGCGGCTATGAAGGCCGGAATACGGACATCCTGCGAGGTGGGCGCATGCTCTACTCCTAACCGGTCGCTGATGATATCAATATTGGCCACGTATTGATCAAAGGTAGAGGACTGATTTTGGGCACCGTCCTTTCTAAACGCCGTAGCGATGGGCAAGAAGGTAATACTATAGCTACCGTTTCGTGTGGGAGTGAGACTCTTGTATGCTTCTCCGGTACTAGTGCTAAGACCTGTGGTGTCTCTGAATATTTCGTAGTAGTTACTGGTCACGGATCGCCTCATGTCCACCTGAATCTTGAAATCCTTGGTTGGTTCTACGGTGGCCTTTAGGTTCAGTTCTTCTGTCAGCGATTGGTTAAACTGGCTCGTCAGATCTGAACTGTGAACCAACCAACCTTGATTTGCTGCCCTCCTTCTTATTTCAGGATCCTGGCTGCCAAAAATGAAGCCCAAGCCGGGTGATTCCCAGTTTTGATCCAAACCGAATAAATAAGGAGCCGGCACTAGACCCGGGAGTTCAGTTCCCTCTCGTTTGCTATAGGTGACGTTCACAGATCTCACGGACATCAAAAGCCGCATGACTCCCTTGAATGCAGGGCTCATTTGTCGTGTGGTGTCTTGCTGAGCCCTTCTGGACGGCCGACGTGGGGGTGAGTTGATCTTACGAAGGGTTTTGGATTTGTTGTACAACTTCACCAGATCAAACTTTCCGGTCAAATCCTGAACTCGGCTGTTTTGCACTGTATTACCAAATGTCTCAATCTGACTTATGTTCGTACCGAGCCAATTGTAATCGACAGAATATCGATAGTCTGAGCTGATCCAATCGGTCAGAGGAATTTTGTCAAGAGGCAGGCGGTAGTTGGCACTTACCGTTTGATTAAAGGTTTTCGTCCGGCCCATGCTCGTGATGTTGTCCCAGATTTCCCTACGTTCTTTATCCGTATCAATGTCGCCTTCTGCCTCGTCGATGATCGCATGCACCGTCGCATTATAGCTTAGCCCCAGATTTTTAAACAAGTTCCAACGCATACTGTAGGTACGGTCAAAATAAAATATTTTGTCATAGTTTGGGCTAATGCCCTCGGTGGTCAAATCAGAGTTGAGCGGTTGCGTCCTGTTAAAATTCCGATCGATCGATGCCCTTGCGGTAAAGTTGTTGGGTAGCGGTGTGAAATTAATGTCTTTAATGAGCTGCAGGTAAGGACTGGAAAATGCTTTTGAATCCTTGAAAGGCTCAATAGAGGGAGGAGTTGGGTTGAATCCCCATGCGACACTTCCCGAATACTTCTTATTGACCCGTTGGGCCGTATTCTGGTCATTGCTTACCACATCAGAATACGAATAACTAAAAGCAAAATTTTCAATATCATAGATATGAGGTTTGGCATCCTCTTTTACTTTTTCTTTTCGTACATCAATGAAGTTGATGACACGGCTGGTGGACTTAGAGATTACCTTATTCTTGTACTCCTCTCGCTCTTCCTCAGTATCAAACTCTTGTAACGCAATTTCTAATGGTGTATCTGCATCTAATGGATCAAATCGAGGAGTTTCTGTTCGGTCAGAATAGCTCACATACATGGGTATCTTGATGCCCGTCTTCCAGGGAATGAGCTTGTCTACATTCACGTTGGCTGACACATCGTACTTGAAGATTTCCTCGCGGGTACGATCGGATATTCTATCCTGAATCTGTCCAAACCCTGCGGTGCTGTACTGGGTGGAGGCATTGACGTCTGCAAAGTCTGCCAGCTTAAGGTTCAGCCTTGCATTGGCCGCCCAGCCGTTTTGGTCATCAAAGTCTGTAACTCGCAGTTCGTTGGCCCAGACGCAGGCAGATCGGCTCTCTGTTGTCTCTCCTCCCGTTGGGTTTCGTACTCCAATCATCATGTATTGAATATCGCTGAGCTTTGGATTACCCTTTACTGTGATCTTGTACTTGCCGACTTGTCTGCTAAAGGGCACTGTGACATCACGAACCGAATCGTTTCTTGCTGCCTTCAGATCGTATAATTCACTTAGCGCCAGGTCGATTTCGTTTTCGTTGGGCCATACCTCTGTCGCTAGATAATCTGAACCAGAACGACCATCAAGGGTAACATAAAGCGGCAGTTCTATTTCATAGTAGTTTTCTGATCCGTCACGAGATAGTCGTAAGAACCCATGGAGTTCTTCGTCTCCCAGAAGCATCCCATCATCATTTAGATTGCCAGAATTATTGACGTCATAGTATTGAGCATGGAAAAACATCTTAAGTCTTTTATAATTGACCAGGTCAAAGTCTGTGGCAGCTTTGAACGCTGCACGAGCATCTCCGTCTTCAAGGTTTTTAACACAGATTTGTAGCGATTGTTCATTTACCCTGCGGGTAACGGCTGTTGTATTGTCCAGATCTCGACTAATACCGGGCGGAATGACATATGGGGGCTTGCTATCTACTGGATCGCCATTTTGCTCTATGCCCACCACTGACAATTCGAAATCGGGATCCTCGGGTGCAGGTATGATTCCAAACTCACCCTCAGATAGGTCTCCTGAGTATTTTCTCCACTGACTGCCCACGAGCTGGAAGTTGGCCATTCTAAGGACAACCGGTTCGCTCCATCCGGCCATGTACATCCGTATATTCGGCATGTAGTTTATCGATGGCTGGCCAAAAGATTGTCTGTTAGGGTCGTGAATTGGAATTCTAAAAAGGTACCAATTAATTCCCGTAACCTCATCTCGGGTCTCGTCAACGATATAGCGATGAGCAACCGAAAGTGAGCTCGGATCAAGATCAACCTCGTATTCAAAATATGACTCTTCCTGAAAGAGCGAATTATCCTGGTTGAGGTCTTCATTGTCGGGGATGGTGGTCGCCGAAGTGCTGAATCCTGAGCTTTGTGATTGAGCGGGTGAGTTATTCTCCAGGCCGTTGTATTTTTTGTACCGCTCCAAGATGCCTACTTCCTCTGCGTCATATTCCGGATCAAAATAGAATTGATAGTCATCTGACGATAAGTCATTGAGTAGCTCCTGTTCTGCTTCGGGGCCTAGTTGGCCGATAAAGCTGTTCATTTCAGCATCCATGAAGTATTCCCGCTCACGCCCACTGTTTAACCCATCGATACCCACATCCTGGTTGGCCCGAGAGTTGGCGTCCGTATCAAAAAACTGGGTCAGGTACCGATCCGTAGTGACACGGCCCCATGCGGTGAACTCTACATTTTCGTCACTTCCATCAGTCGGTAGTCCATTCTCAAAAGCATGTCGATTATCCTGGAGTACGTCCTCAGATACAACCCCCAGGTTAAAGTAAAGTTTACCCCCGGTGGTGTTTCCCTGGTTCATATCCTCGGTGATCGGTTCTTCCAAAAAAGGATCCATCATCCAAAACTCTATGTACTCAATGTTGTTTCGGTTAAAATCAAAATTGCTGGGTACCATGCGGGTGATCGAAGCAAAGTTTTGATCGGGATTTCGGAACCTACCTGTACTCATATCAAACTGGCTGGGGTCGCTGTTGTAGTTATAGGGCCCTCTTTCTCCCGGATAGTAAGCCATGTTGAATATGCTCATATCTGTTACCACCACGTTGTTGTCAATATTAAAAAGTTGTTGTGGGTATATGGCATTCACATATGGGTTTGGATTGTTTCGATCCAGTTCATCACTGATATAGTCGGGTTGACCAGTATTATAAAATGTACGGTCGATTTGGTACCAAGCCAGACGAGCCCGTCGATACCCAAGCCCCAGAGAGTCCCCGACATTATCCATTTGATTAAAATTAAAATCCCTATTCGCTACAGGAACCGAACCAAGTGACCAGCCGAGGTGCCCTCCGCCCAGTTGAAAGGTAGTGGCGTTGCTTTCAAAGTCATCCACGTAGGAGGTGCTCACGCCATTTACTTCATTGGTAGTACCGGATATAAGTTGGGCAAACTCCCCGTTGAAAGTGACCGTGGACTTTTCTTTAGTGCTGATCAAAGGAAGGGCATCCAGCGCTTTGGTCAGTATCCTCGAATCTTCCTGGAAGTTGACATCAAAGCCATATTTGGTATTTTTCACCGGTTCGTTACCGATGCTGTATCGGCTGATTCCCCCGGTACGTTCGCTTAGGTGCATCACGGTTGCTCCTACGTTGATCTTTTCGTTGAATTGATAGTCCAGACGTGCTCCTGTCAGCCATTTGGAAGTAAAGTTGAAAACATCTGTCTCTTCGTATTGTACCTGAATGGGCTTGTCTTGTAGAGCAGGATTGGTTATTATGATCTTGGGAGTGCCCACGTAGCTCACCGTATAATCTTTGCCCTCTTGCAGAACCTGGCTACCTGAGGTGACTACCACACCGCCTTCTGCCAAATTGAAGGCATCCAGATAGTATTCTGTCTGTCCACGACCTTCGTATTCTGCGAGTATTTCAAACTTGTTCTTTAGGGCATTCTGAGTTGCATTGATTTTGGTATCATCGTAGAGTTCGTGAAATACATATTTTTCAACCAGATCCTGTTCATCAGCGTTGAATGCTTCTTCCAGTGTCTCACCAAAAGGCTCTATCACCGGAAATACCAGGGCACCATTGTCAACATCAAAGGTTACTCCTTCAATAAAGTCAAAGTTACCGTCAGGGCGAGGGTCGTTGTATTGGTTGAGTTGGTCGAGCTTGAGCACCTGCACGAGAGGGATGTTGTTGGTATTGGCGCCTTCGTTGAGGTTAGGGGCTTTGTAGTTGGTAGTGTTGTCGTCATAGATAATTTTCAGTTTCAGGTCTGACTCAGAGAGGTTCCGTGCTCCGGGCAGAGAGTAGATGTTTTTCATCGCCAGATCCCATACCGGCTTGCCGAGGTTTTGGCTCGAGGGTTTAAGCATCTTGAGGATTAAAGTTTGCTCTTGTGATGTACCCTGTTGAGAATACTGCAATTCACCAACGGTGAATCGTTCTCCATTGTAGGTGTATTCGTAGGAAACAGCAAGCATTTCCCCCTCATTGAGCCTGGAGCGCAGGGTAATGTACCCTAACAGTTCGTTTACATCGTACTCGGAGTCCTCAAGTTTACGAATTTCAGATTTCACCGCATAGTCGGTATTTTCTATTAGCCCCAAAGATTTCAGATCTCCCGGGGCATCGTTGACTGAGCGAATGCCAGGGAGACTCAGTATTCTATCGTAATAGTTTTGACCACCTAGTTGTGCCGTAGATTCATTGCTGACGGGCCCGGCTGGTACCGGGGTGACAACCTCTGACGTGATCCGGTCAGTTTCTCCAAGATCGGTCAATGCGATAATACTTCTCAGGCCGTTGGTCTGGTTGCCACGGGTGTTTCTCACTACATATACTTCAATGTTTTGGATTCTTACAGAGGAAGTGATTTGAGGCAATTTGGATAGCCACTCGTTGTAGTTGTCACGAAAGAAGTGACCCAGGAAAAAGTGCTTGTATTCATCATAGTCAGACACAGGGATGCCGGTGATGTCCTGGATATTTCCTGAGCCCTGGTTGAAGGTCTGTACCTTGGAAGTCCCCTGCTGGCGTGAGGCCAGGGCCGTCACATACAGCTTTCCAAATTGCAGCTGGGTTTTGATACCGAATAGACTCTGTCCGCCACTTATCAGGGAGTTAGCAACTGGCATGCTCACGTTACCAATCTCGATTTTTTTGATGATGTCCTCTTCGTATCCGGTGTATTCGATTTTCAGGTTATTTTGATAGTCGAAGGTGTTGTTGTTGTCAAAGTTGGCAGTGACGGCTAGTTTCTCTCCCACCTTACCCACGATATTCATGGAGATTTGCTGGTTGTAGTTAAATCCTCCATTGCGCTGCTGATTGATGGGTACATTTGGGTTTTCGACTTTGTTCCAGCGGCCGCCAAAGTCGAGGTTGACAAAACCTGTCGGGGTGATGTCGACATAGTTTCCTCCAAATATCCTATCGAAGACCGGGCTGATGTAGAGCTTGGGGATCAGTCGACGCGAGCTGACGGCACTTTCCCCGTCGAGTCCTGCCGAGCGATCTTTCCAGTATTCCTTGTTGAGCTTCTGATCTTGAAATTTCTGAAACTGCTCATACGTCATCGTGGTACGTGGGCGGTAGTTCAATGCACCGATTCGCTCGTAAATGACGTAATTGCCGGCAGTATCGATTTCTACATCGAGTGTAAGGTTAGACGGATCCTCGAGTAGTAGGGGTGAAGGGCTCTGGGTGTTGGTGAAGGGATCTCCAAACCGATCCTGCTGCTCGAAGGTAGGGCGAAAAGACGGCTCATATTTCTGAACCTCCACAGTGTCTTTTTTGGTCGTGTCTACCTGCTGAAAATGTATGGATAAGGATCGACCTAGCCCATTGGAGGAGGCTCCAAGGAGTATTATAGCAATAAGTATTATGTGGAATTTGATCCTCGCCAATCCCTGTGGTTGTGGTTTCAATCAGGCCCTTTTGAGCGCTAATTTAATTAATTCTTCCAGACTAATTTCATCGCCAAATTCGGCGGTAATCTTGTCTATAGTTTTCTCGGCTATGGTTTTGTTTATTCCCAAAGTGGTCAATGCCGATAACGCTTCCGTTTTCACGGTATTGCCTGACTTTAGGGATATTACCGGAGCGCCGGACTCCAGCTCATCTTTGGCTAATTTGTCTTTGAGTTCAAGTATAAGTCTTTGGGCTGTTTTTTGTCCGATTCCTTTCACCGAACTGATGGTCTTTACATCGCTGTTGACGATGGCGGAATGGATTTCCTCAGGGCTAAGTGAAGAAAGAATCATCAATCCCGTAGACGGTCCTACCCCTGAGATAGAAATAAGCTGTCGAAATCTTTTACGCTCCGACGCATCACTAAAACCATACAGTGTATGTGCATCTTCCTTGACGTGGAGATGGGTGTAAATTTTCCCCGAGCTGTCGTTTTTGATCTGTCCGTAGGTGTTGAGACTGATGTGCGCATGGTACGCCAGTCCATTGATGTCTACCACCACAAATGTCGGATCGACCTGTGCGTACTTCCCTTCTAAGTATTCAATCATTTAAAAACTTGTTGCGACCTAGGGCTTTAGATCTTTGCCAGCGACAAAAGTATTCAAAATGATTTCCATTTCCTGCATGAAAACCCGTTTGTCGCCACCCGGATAGTAGACGTACCCTTCTATGTAGTAAAGCCGCTTTTGACTTTCGTCCACAAACAAATATCCGAGGTAGGGCCCTCCGGCAAAATCGTCATTGTACCGCCACAGTCCGCGGGCTTCTTTGGCGTACTTACCCTTGAAGTTGACTTCTTCTACTTCCTGGTATTCATCATCCTGCAAGGTCATGAAGATTTGAGGCTTTTCTGAATCGCGCAGGTACATTGGCGTGATCTGCTCCCGGAATGCGAGCATGTCTTCAAACGGGTCTTGAGAAGTGTAGGGTCGGTAGTGCACAAAAATGTCCTTTTCGTACTCAGCGTCCAGCAGTCTGAGCCATACGAAATCTTTAAGGTTTTTAGCCAGGTCAAACCCATACGGCACCTTGATCAAAAAGCCGTGATCTTCTTTGAGTGATTTTTCTATTCCCTTCTCACGTACTTTAAAAAGCTCTTTTGACATTCGCTTGTTCTCCAGCTCCACAAAATATTGCCGCAGCCTATCCCTGTTGTTCTGGATATTATCAAGCAATTGGGCAGGGTTTTGCCCAAATAAGTGCATAAGATCCTGGCCGTTTGCAAAGACATTTTTTTGAATGAGCATGTATTTGGACGAATCACTTTTGATCTTTTCCAAAGACTCATCAGTGAAGTATTCGCGCATTTTTTGGCCCTGGCTGGTCTTGCTGCTCAGTGTGGTCACGAAGATCATGTTTTTTGCAGCCTTGAGCACATTGTTAAGCTCGTAGGGGTTGATGTTTCTTATTTTGAAATAGGGTTCAGGTTGTGGCAGTCCCGGTACATCCGCAGCAAAAATACTTTTTAAGGTGTCACCAACCGGCCCCTTCCACAGTGCGGTATCCATCACTACCAGTATTACATTGGCTTCACCCCTGGCTTGAGGTAGATGGGTTTTTGGTTTGCTTTGGCCCGACGGATCAGAGCCGCAAGAAAAGAGAAAGGCGAGCGCGCAAGCTGCCCATATTGTGGAGAAGAATTTGTTCATCGAGGTAATGAATTTACACGTCGGAATTTAGTGAATAATCCTTTCTGATCTAAAGGGTCACAAATTGATTAACAATTTTTGTCCCGGATCAATGCGAGAAGAGGTCAGGTTATTCAGTTTTTTAATCTTTTCTATGCTTAGGTTTTCATACTGACGCGAGATGCTCCAAAGTGAGTCTCCGGCCTGTACGACATGATAGGTGCCTCCCTTTATGATTTCAGTTTTTGGAGTAGCCTTTTTACTTGCCGTATATTGTTGTTTGGTGCGAGAACTATAATACGGCAGTACCCAGATATTTAATCTTTGACCGATGTAGATCGTATTGCCGTTGATTCGATTCCACCTTTTGAGGTCCGACACCCGTACGTGGTAACGCTCCGCGATGGTGCCCAGGACATCACCACTTCTCACCCGATAGACCACCTTTTCACGACCATACGTCGACCCGGGTGTGTTTTTGGCCAGGGCCAAAAGCTCCTGCTTGCCGACTTTAGAGGCTGAATCCAGTATGGTTTCTCGATTGGCCCGCACCCAGTCTATCTGATCCACGGGGATTTTTATGGGGTAATCGGTAGTACCGTCGGGAGTGGCGCCCCGGATCACCTGGGGATTGAGTCGTAAGATGTCATCAAGGCACACGGAGATTTGATCGCTCAGTGTTTTGATATGGACATATCCATCTACCTCGAGTGTATCAAAGTCCGGAAGTAGGTTGTTATCAATTTCATCAATCTCAAAATTGTGCTCCTCGAGATAGCTTAGTGTATAAATCATTGCCACGTACTGCGGCACATAACCGCGCGTCTCACGGGGGAGGTAGCGGTATATCTCCCAAAAAGTGTCTTTGTATCCGGATCGACGAATGGCTTTTCGTACATTGCCCGGCCCGGTGTTGTAAGCCGCCAGTGCGAGCTCCCAATCTCCAAACATGCCGTAGAGTGATTTCAGATACTTGCATGCAGCCTCTGTGGATTTCCAGGGATCCATGCGCTCATCGATGTACCAGCTCTGGCTGAGCCCAAGACTCCTGCCCGTTGCGGGCATAAACTGCCATAGCCCACCTGCCCCTGCACGAGATACCGCATTGGGATTAAGGCCTGATTCTATGATCGCCAGGTATTTGAGCTCATCGGGCAGCCCATGTTTTTCCAACTGCTCTTCAAAAATTGGGAAGAACAACTCAGTATTGGAAATTACCTGTCGGGTGTATCCTCTGTTTCGTACGGTGAAGTAGTCAATGAAGGATTGGACTTTATTATTGAAGACAAGCGGAATGGAGCTTTCTATGCATTTCATCCGGTCAGCCATCTCGTCATAGGTCACATCAGGGATATGATCTTCGAGATAGTTTTCCTGTGCCGACACAGGGCCGGAGAGAAGGTGGATCAAGCTAAGAACGAAGAAGGCTTTCTTCATACACCACTACTTTTCCAAGACATTTTCCATCAAATGCTTAGAGAAAGATAACAATTTTTCCTCTTCAAACTTATTTGCAACGACCTGAATTCCTATAGGAAGTCCATTTTTGTCTGTGCCGTTTGGCAATGAAATGGCAGGGAGCCCGGCCAATGATGCCTGAACTGTAAATATATCCTCAAGGTACATTTCTAGAGGATTGCGATCATGGCTATGCAGCTTAAAAGCCGGGGTAGGAGCCGTAGGGGTAATGATGAAATCGTATTGATCAAACAATGCGATGGTCGCATCTTTGATCAGTCGACGCACTTTTTGTGCCTTGGTGAAATAGGCATCGTAGAAGCCTTCACTTAAGACATAGGTACCTAATAGTATCCTTTTGATCACCTCAGGGCCAAAACCTTCTGATCGGGATCTCTTATACATGGACTCCAGGTCATGGGCTGACTCACTTCTATACCCGTATTTTACCCCGTCGAAGCGGGACAAATTGGCACTCGCCTCAGCGGTGGTAAGGATGTAGTAGGTGGGCAGTACATAGTTTAAGTACTCAAAGTCCAGAAGGTCTACAGACCCACCTTTTGACTTAAGCTTATCAAACAGCCCTGTAACGGAGTTCTTTACAGAAGAATCAAGAGCCTCGTGCTCAATGATGTTTTCAAACGAAGCCACCTTTACGTCCTGATCCCATTTCTTGAGTTGGGAGTAAGCTGGGACATCTTCAAAACTAACTGTATCATCGTACTCGTCGCGTCCGGCCATCACCTCCAGCATGAGTGCCGCATCCTCAACGGACTTGGTCATGGTGCCCACACAGTCAAATGAGCTGGCGTAGGCTGTAAGGCCATGCCTTGAGATTCGGCCATAAGTGGGCTTGGTGCCTACCACGCCGCAGTAGGAGGCGGGCTGTCTTACAGATCCCCCGGTATCCGAACCAATAGAAGCCAGACACATATCGGCTTGCACTGATACCGCTGATCCTCCTGACGAACCACCTGATACCCGGTCATTGTCAGCTGCATTTTTTACTGCTCCGTAGGCTGAGTTTTCGTTTGACGATCCCATGGCAAATTCATCACAGTTGTTTCTGCCGATGATGATTGCATCCTCGTCCAGCAAGCGCTGAATAGGAGTGGCCGTAAACTGCGATTTGAAACCTTCTAAGATTTTGCTGCCAGCATGAAGGGCATGATCGTCATAGCAGTACACATCCTTGATGCTGAATACAAGGCCAGCAAGACGACCGGCGGTGCCATTTTCGATTTTGGTTTGGACATGGGCTGCCTGGCTCAGTGCTTCCTCTTCGTATACTTCGAGGAGCGCATTGAGATTTTGGTGTTGTTTAATATTGCTGAGGTAACCCCTGACCAGCGAGGGGCATGTGATTGTCCCGTCTTTTAGATCTGCTTGTATTTGGGACAGCGAATCATAACTCTTCAAACCCTATTTTTTCTCGTCGTTGATTCCTTCCTGGATTTCGTCTTTTATTTCTTTGGAGGCGTCCTTAAACTCACGGATACCTTTGCCTAACCCACGTGCCAACTCCGGAATTTTCTTTGCACCAAAAAGCAGGATAATCACCAGTACGATGATGACCAACTCCCACCCTCCAGGCATCCAGGCTAAAATGGAATGTGTCATTTCTTTTCTTAATTGTATGAGAAAGCAAAGATATACCAAATTGGAGCAAGATCGCCCGGGTGATATGGTTTTGTTAAGGCCATACTATGGTTATTGACAAATGCCGTAGAAATATGACTGCTCGAGAAATATTTAAAAGGTCAGATGTCTCTCTTGAAAGAAGACGATTATTGATAGTGCTGATTGACCAATCAACAAAATCATTGGAAACAAAAACTAAGATAGAATGAGGTTGCTGAGCTTTGCATCATGAATCTGAATCAGGTAACAATACCTTCCGAGAATGTTGGTCGTTCGGCAAAATTCTACGAATTACTAGGACTGAAAATGATCGTTGACGCATTGCCCAGATATGCGCGCTTTGAATGTCCTGACGGTGACTCTACTTTTTCCATCCATCATGAGGAGGGGTTCAGCGCCGGAGGAGCAATTGTTTACTTTGAGTGCCATGACCTGGACGATAGGGTAGCGGACCTACAGGCAAAAGGAGTGATGTTTGATCATGGGCCGGTGGATCAGGAATGGCTGTGGCGTGAGGCAAGCCTGAAAGATCCGGATGGACATCGGGTGATATTGTATTGGGCCGGAGCCAATAGGCTATACCCTCCCTGGAGGATTAAGAAGTAGCCTTAGAAATGCAGCAAATTTTTTTGAAAAAAACGAAACACAATACCAAACCTTTCGTTTATTCGTTGCAACAACTAATGTATAAACAAACAAAATTAAGTAAATAACAATATCATGATAAACACAATACTAGCCCTATTGGCTCTAGCCGCAGGCTCAGGGGAAAAGACAACAACACTGGAAGCCAATACAGAAAAAAGTAGCATCGTATGGGATGCCGCAAAGGTGACGGGTACTCATACAGGTACTATTGAATTGGCCTCAGGGTCTTTGGATTTTGACGGAAACGTCTTGGTTGGAGGAGAGTTCACTGTAGATATGACGACCATCAACACCACAGATTTAGAAGGAGAATGGAAAGATAAGCTCGATGGCCACCTGAAATCAGATGATTTCTTTGGAGTAGCCAACTATGCGACCTCAAGTTTTGTGATCACCAAAGCCAAAAGACTGAATGCCAAGAACTATGAGATAACGGGCGATATCACTATCAAAGGTATTACGCAATCTGTGACGTTTCCTGCTGAGGTAGACGCAAAGGCTAAGTCGGCGAAAGCCAAGATCACCCTGGATCGTACAAAATTCAATGTGCGATATGGGTCGAATAGCTTCTTTGACAACTTGGGAGACAAGGCCATCAACGACGAGTTTACCCTGACGGTAAACATCGTAAGTGGGTCATAAGATATATTGATCATTGGTTTTGAGCCATCTCGTTTCGATGCGTCGAAAAGGGATGGCTTTTTTTGATCCCTTATTTCAATATTATGCTTCTAAATTTTAACTTGGCCTGTAATAAACCGATCCACTTTCTAAACTAACAGGTCATGGAAAAATCAAACCGAAGGGCCATTGCCGGCCTCATTCTTATCTCTGTTGGAGCTTTCATTTTGCTCAACAATCTGGGCTACCTCAATTTTCGTATTACGGACTTCATAGACTTCTGGCAGTTGCTCTTAATAGGCATCGGTGCTTTTCAGCTTGTGACCGGTAACAAAAAGGGAGGATTCGTTCTTATCTCGATTGGTGTGATTTTTTGGGCGCTCGATTACTATCATCTGAGTTTTAGGGACTACTGGCCCATTATCCTGATAGCTATAGGCGTGGGTTTTTTTTTAAGGAGTCGGGCGCATCAAAGCGAACCTAGTGAAGACGGGGACATAGACATTGTAGCGATTCTGGCTGGAAGCCAAAAGAAAATCAACAGCAAGGAATTTTCCGGAGGCAAGTTGTCTTCAGTACTTGGAGGGGTGGAGTTGGACTTGCGCCAATCTTCTCTAAGCCAGGGTCAGTCCATGCTGGATGTATTTACGGTGATGGGAGGAGTGAAGATTTTTCTGCCGGACGATTGGGTGGTCAACTTTGAGGGTACCAACATCCTGGGTGGATTTAGCGACAAGCGGGCTCACAAGCCCACGGAGTATTTTGGCAATGTCCTCACCATCAAGGGGATGGTGATCATGGGTGGCGTAGAGCTCAACAGCTAGATCGAATTAACTACTGTTTTTACAGGTATTTTGATGCTCCACATACCGGTGGAATCATTCATATAGCTGCAGGTCGTATCAGGGTTAATAAAAGGAGCTACATACAAGACATCTTGACCAATCAATTGTGCCGAGGGATTGGAGTCTATTGCATTCTTGGCATTGTAGTCATAGGCATCCCAAAGACCTTTTTCATCGCCCGACTCAAAGTCTTCGACGGAAAACCCGATGGAAATCTTCGACTGGAATTGGTTGGTCAGGGAATCCGAGACAGATTGCCATTTCACCGAATCACATAGTGAGCTGCTCAGAGCACTTAACATTTCGGCACCCATTTTTTCTCCATGGATCAAAATGTCCGTCTGACTTACCTGCTTGATCTCATGGGATTTGATAATGTCGTTTACATTGGTTTTTTGTTCTCCTTCGAGGGCTGAGCAGCCAAAGAACAGCACAATGGGCAGTAATTTCCATTTCATGGTTCAAAATTAACAAACACTGACTTTTTACAGGTTTTTATCGAAAGCATAAACCCTTTTTTCCTGTACCTTTAATCTTCACTAATTTATTTTAACCAATGAAAAAACCAACGAAGATTTTAATGATGGCCCTAGCAATGTTTGCTTCTGTGGCTATTACCTCGTGCGGAGACGATGAAGAGGGCGGTGGAAGTATCCCTAATGGATGGACTCAAGCCGAAAAAGATTCATACATTCAAGAGTGCTCAAGTGATCCTGATGTCACAGAGGCTTTTTGTGAATGTTCATTCGATTTAATATCGAGTAGATATTCTCGTGCTGAATTTATCGAATTTTCGCAGAATGCTACTGTCGAGGAGCAACTTGCATTTTCCCTCGAACTACTAGATTGTTTGTAGTAATACCAAAGTAATCAAGCGAAGGACATTGGATTAACTATTAATTCAATGTCCTTTTTATTTGTCCATTAGGAACTTCGCCTGCTAATAACTAATTTTTGGCTATGTTATTTAGCCAGGAACCAGAAGAGGTAAACCCCAATATTTTGGGGCGGGACTTTCCCGTCCTGGTGACGGGAGGAGCCGGCTATATGGCCTCCTGGCTCGTCAAGTATCTGCTCGAGGATGGCTACAAGGTGAGAATCACCGTGCGTGAGTTGGACAACCAGGACAAGTACCGTCACCTGGAAAAAATAGCCGAGCGAACTCCCGGTAGTTTGGAGGTTTTCGAAGCGGATCTCCTGGAAAAAGGCGCCTTTGACAAATGCATGAAAGGCTGCAATATTGTTTTTCATACCGCCTCTCCCTATCGCATATTTGACATAAAAGACCCCCAGAAAGAGCTAATCGACCCATCGTACCAAGGTACCCGGAACGTACTCGAGGCAGTCAACAATTCTCATTCGGTCAAGAAGGTAATATTTACCAGCGCAGCCTCAGCGATCTACGGAGATGCTACTGACATCATCAATACGCAGAATGGTAAGTTTACCGAAGAATACTGGAACAAGTCCAGCAACCTAAAACATCGACCGCTGGGTTTTGCCAAGACTGTAGCTGAGCGGGAGGCCTGGCGGATACATGACGAGCAGTCCCGCTGGAAAATGGCAACCCTAAATCCGGCACTATTCCTGGGCCCATCACTTACCTCTAAGAGTTCCTCCGGTAGTTTTCAGTTTGTCAAGCGCCTGGCCAACGGACATTTCAAGCGGGGGGTACCCAATATTCGGTTTGGTCTGGTGGATGTACGAGATGTTGCGCATGCCCATATTTTTGCTGCGCAGGATGAGTATGCCACGGGTCGATTTATGCTGGTGAGTGAGACCAAGTCAATGCTCGATGTGGCTGAGATCTTATCAAAGCATTTTGGCGAGGAGTTTCCCTTTCCGACCAAGGAGCTGTCCAACAACATGCTTTATTTCTTTGGGTTTGCCCTGGGGTACTCACGTAAATACATTGTGGAAAACGTTGGTAAACCCCTGGATTTTGACAACACCAAAAGCCGCCATGAGCTCGGTGTGTACTACAAGCCGGTGGATGAAGCAATCACCGAAATGCTCAAATTCATCGTGGACAATAATATGCTTGTTTAGCCGGAGATCAAGATCCTCCTGTGGTAATTGATCTGCCCGAGGTGATAGTTGAGATGGCCCTGCAAATGATGAATGAAGAAACGGTAAGTCATTGGGTGACCCAATACTTCTACAGGAAAGGCCACATCCAGTTGATCCCTTGAGATACTTTCCAGGCCGAGTAATACAGCTTTTCGTGATTTTTCGATCTCATCTTTAAGCTGTGCTCTGGGGATATCTTTCAGACCGAATTCATCGTCCCGTCTTCTTACATAGTCCGATTCGCCCATCATATGTCCAAAAAAGTGCTGAAGGTTGCCACACAAATGCAAGCAAAGGTTACCCGCTGTATTGTTGATCTCCCCAGCTAGCGTCCACAGTTGTTCTTCACTTTCATAGGAATCGATCTCAGCTTCGAGCTTGTCTAATTCCCTCAAATAAAGCTCACTGAGTGGTTCTAAGGCCTTGATCATAGTCCGGGTGTGTTGGGAGTATTGATGTAGTTGAGAAATTCAGCTTTGTACGTTTCTTCTCGAAACTTGCCACTAAAATGTGCCGTACCCGTTTTGCTGTTGGTATCTGCTACTCCTCGGGACGACACGCACATATGGTTTGCGTCAATCACGACTCCTACATCATCGGTCTTCAAAACCTTCTTTAGTTCTTCTGCAATTTGGATCGTCAACCGCTCCTGTACCTGCGGCCTTTTAGCAAAATATTGTACAATCCGATTAATCTTAGAAAGGCCAATCACCTGACCGCTTGAGAAATACGCTACGTGGACTTTTCCATAAATCGGGACAAAATGATGCTCACAATGGGAATAAAACGTAATGTCTTTTTCGACCAGCATCTGATCGTATTTGTATTTATTCTCAAATAGCCGGGCCTTGGGTTTGTTCTTGGGATTCAACCCACTAAAAACCTCCTGGACATACATCTTGGCGACCCGCATCGGAGTTCCTTTTAGGCTATCGTCCGCTAGGTCGAGTCCCAATACGTGCATGATCTCTTTGAAATGCTTAGCGATCAGTTCGATTTTGAGGTCATCATCCTTTTCAAATGCATCAGGCCTGAGCGGGGTGTCCGCTGATGATCCTACATGATCGTCTTCCAGATCATCTAAAAATGCCTCAGGCGGGGTATTCGACAATGTTTCTTTTCGTTTCATACAATTTAATTTTCAGGTCATAACGCTGCTCAATTTGCGCGCGGAGCAGATCATAGGTCACCACTGCAATGTTTTCTGCGGTTGGGATCAAGCTCTGAAACTCTGCGACATCCAGATTGAGGTTTTTGTGATCAAACCGATCGATGATTTCCTTCTTGATCAGGTCACTTAGCACCTTCATGTCATAGACATATCCGGTGTCTGGATCAATTTCCCCTGTCACGATCACTTCCACTTCGTAGTTGTGCCCATGGAAATTGGGATTGTTGCATTTGCCAAAAACCCGATCGTTTTTTTCATCGCTCCACTCAGGGTTAAACAGACGATGGGCGGCGTTAAAATGTTCAATTCTTCTTACTGCGACCTTCATTAATACAATATTACGACATTCGGCCTCAAAAAAAATTCAATTTTCTCCATGAAACCCCATCCTCTATCGCGACACTTCCGTTATAACGGTTTTTTCAGTTCAAATTGGCGAATTCAAAGTAACTTCGCCCCAAATTGTTAGTTCCAGGAGACCATGGATTTAAACGAGATTAAAAAACATATTGATCGGTACAAAGAAGATGGTAAAAAGCTATTTACTACCTCTTCTTTTCAGACACACAGTATTCCGATGCTACACCTCTTGAGTAGGATAGACAAGACCATACCTGTGTACTGTATCAATACAGGCTTTTTGTTTCCGGAGACGGTCGCCTACAAGGATACTATCGCCGAGGCTTTTGGTATTGAGGTGCTGGACATCAAACCGGATGTGCCTAAGAGCATACAAAAGGACTCTGAAGGCAAGCTATTGTTTGCTTCGGATCCGGACAGGTGCTGCTACTACAACAAGGTACAGCCCATGGATCGGTTGTTGTCAGACTATGACGTCTGGATCAACGGTATCCGAAAAGATCAAAACGCCAATCGCGCCCAGATGCGAGTAGAAGAAAAGTCCAAGTTTGAGACGGTGCGGTTTCATCCGATGCTCGAGTGGACCAATAAGATGATCTTTGATTATCTCAAGGAATTTGATCTGCCGCGACATCCGTTGGATGCGGTGGGTTATAGCAGTATTGGTTGTGAACCTTGTACTCGTAAACCGAGCCTTGAGATGATGGAGCGGGAGGCTCGATGGTATGGAATGAACAAAACAGAGTGTGGCCTTCACACAGAATTAGTTAGTAAATAGGGAATTATAATGAATGTATTAGTCACCGGAGGAGCGGGCTATGTAGGTACCCGCTTGATTAAAAACTTAAGCGCCAATAAGCAAATCAAGAAGATCGTCGTGTACGACAACTTGCTACGTGGCAACTACAACCTTTTCCTGGGTGACAAATACATTCATCCTGATGGGCTTGAGTTTATCCAGGGTGATTTGTTGGACTCGCGGAGTTTGCGCAAGGCGCTGGAAGGGATCGATGTGGTCTTTCACCTGGCGGCGAAGGTGACCTCACCTTTCGCCAACGTAAACCTGCACTACTATGAGCAGATCAACCACTGGGGCACTGCCGAGCTTAGTTATGCCATCGAGGAAAGTGATGTGAAAAAAGTGATCTACACAAGTAGTATGGGCGTGTATGGGTTTTCTGATGACCCCATCCATGAAGATCACAAGGTAAATCCTTCGTCATTTTATGCGATCTCTAAGCAACGGGGAGAGGAGCACATTCAGCGCCTGGATGCCAAGCATAATCCAATTATCCTTCGATGTGGAAATGTATACGGCTATAGCCGAAGTATGAGGTTCGATGCGGTGATCAACAGATTTGTATTCGAGGCGAATTTTACCGGCCGAATTTCTATCAATGGTAGCGGCAATCAGCAAAGGGCTTTCGTGCACATTCATTCATTGGCAGACATACTCGAGCAGGTGGCTGTAAAAGAGATTCCTTCGGATGTTTACAATGTGTCCGAGCGCAACCTGTCCGTATTGGATATTGTGGATACTTTGAAGGAGTTGAAACCTGAGCTTGAATTTCTGTTCATCAATCAGCAGACTACCTTGCAGCAGCAGGTAGCCAGCCCGGAGCAGCGGCTCAAGCAGTTTATCGACTATGGAGAAAAGGCAGATTTCAAATCAGAACTTATAGAATTCCTGAATAGCTTTAGCTATTGATGAGGTATGCTGTACTGACATTATTGCTGACCGGAACACTTCTTGTCCACGGACAAATCCTGAAAGTTCATAAGGGACATGTTAATTCTGACTCGTCCGACTATTTCATCGGAGACCTGGGTCTGAATTTCAATCTGAACAACAGCAGTGCCACAGCGGAGGAGAATATTGTCTTTAGAGGTCTTATCGCAACTGCTGACATAGCCTATGTTGGCGATAAAAATGCCTACATTCTAATCAACAAAATCAACTACATCAAATCTACCGGTGGTCCTCTCATTAGTAATGGATACGCGCACCTAAGAACTAATCTGCTCAGAAAGAGAAAGTTGTCTTACGAACTGTACACGCAAATCCAGTACGACAATGGACGAAACATGAAGCAAAGATTATTGGGTGGTGGAGGAATCCGTCTGGAGCTCTACGAATCAAAAAAGGAGAGGCTTTTGCTTGGGATCGGTGGTATGTACGAACACGAGAATTGGTTGACTTTTGATACGGACGAAAACATAATTAAAAATATCCCTAAGTTGTCCTCTTATCTTGGAGGTAAGGTTTCGCTGACCGATCATGTAGTTTTCCAAATCATGAGTTATTTCCAGTCTGGTTACGATCAGGACAGTGAATTGGTGAGAAACCGTATCAATGGAGATTTTGAAATGATCATTAATGTAGTGGGCAAATTGGACTTTGTCGTTTCCTTTTTCATCCAATATGAAAACCATCCTATCATCCCGATCAACAATTACGTTTATTCACTGAGCAACGGGCTCAAATGGAACTTTTGACGAAAGTTGGTGCTCAGGAAAATTTGTCTCCAACATTACCTAATTTTGCAGCCTCATTTAAAAGAACAATTTCATGGACCTTAATGCATTGACCGCCATTTCGCCAGTCGACGGAAGATATAGAAGACATACTACGCCTCTCGCTGAATATTTTTCAGAATACGGACTGATCAGATATAGGGTCCATGTGGAAATCGAATATTTCATCGCCCTTTGTCAGCACCCTTTGCCACAGCTTGAAAAGGTCGACAGTTCATTGTTCGGAAAGCTGCGCCAGATAGTAGCAGAATTTACCGAAGCAGATGCGCAGGAAATAAAGGATATTGAAAAAACCACTAACCACGACGTGAAGGCCGTGGAGTACTTCATCAAAAAGAGATTTGACGATCTGGGGCTATCTGACTACAAGGAGTTTATTCATTTTGGGTTGACCTCCCAGGACATCAACAATACCTCTATTCCGCTCCAGCTCAAGCACGCCATGCTTGATGAGATTATTCCGGAACTCAATACGGTCGGGTCGCTTCTGTTAGAAATGGCCGAGACGTGGAAGGACATTCCCATGCTCGCTAAGACGCATGGGCAGCCGGCTTCTCCCACGACTGTAGGCAAAGAGATACTCGTATTCCATGAGCGACTCAATCAGCAGATCAACATGTTGGATGACATTCGCTATGCTGCGAAGTTTGGCGGGGCGACCGGAAATATGAACGCTCACCATGTGGCTTACCCTGAGATTGATTGGGTGAAGTTTGCCAACAATTTTGTGGACAACACTTTAGGTTTGAGAAGAAGCTATCCGACCACTCAGATTGAACACTATGATGACTTGGCGGCTCTGTTTGACAACCTGAAAAGGATAAGTACGATACTTATTGACTTTAGCAGAGACATCTGGCAGTACATTTCTATGGGCTACTTCAAACAAAAGGTCGTGAAGGGTGAGGTGGGATCCTCGGCCATGCCACACAAAGTGAACCCGATTGATTTTGAAAATGCGGAAGGAAACCTGGGCATTGCCAATGCTGTGTTTGAGCATCTGGCAGCTAAACTTCCCATCTCAAGATTGCAAAGAGATTTGACCGATTCGACCGTATTGAGAAATGTAGGTGTGCCTTGTGGACACTTGTTTATCGCTCTCAAATCCCTCGAAAAAGGCATTGGAAAGCTGGAACTGAACCAGCAGGCTATAGAGATGGATTTGGATGATAACTGGGCAGTGGTCTCAGAGGCAATCCAAACGATCCTTAGGCGTGAGGCGTATCCGGAGCCTTATGAGGCGCTGAAAGCCTTGACCAGAGGAAATCACGAAATCACCGAGCAGTCGATACATGAATTTGTCGATAGTCTTGATGTGAGCGATGCCCTCAAAAAGGAGATGAAGGCCATCACACCGTTTAACTATATCGGGATCAATCCACTAGGCTAAGCACGGAAGTCGCCACTCTGAAAGGCGCACTGCTTAAATTTCTTGTTGATTTTACTTTTCCACCAGGGGCCTCGGGTAAAAAATAATCGGGTCTTTACTCCTGTATTGTTCCAGAAGTAATGCCATTTTGACCAAAACCGCTCATCCGGCCGGTGCAGTATCTCGTACTCAAATCGCATAGCCCGGGTGGCTTCCAAGGCACACGGGTTGCCGATCAGGTGCTTCTTCGCATCCTCTACGTAAATGATAGGCATAGTTTTTTCCTTGGGTGTTTTGGACTTGTCTTTTACTTTTTTGTCCACTTTCCCGGTAGGAATCTCGTCTTTCACTTCCTGGGCCAGCGTTGGCGAAAGCCATAGAACAAAGAGTAAGACACACAGGGGTCTGGCTATATGGAAGGTAGTTTTCACCGCACCAAATATAACCTCACAATGATTGTCTGCCAAGGCTGGAGAAAGACTACAAGGCAATAAGTCCTTTGATTTTTTCGGCCTTTTCGTAGGTGTCAATAATTTGATCCGAAGATGAGACCATCACCTTGGCAGTGGCGCTCATGTATTTTCCTCCCGAGGAGGGTTTGAGCTGTACCTCGTTTTTTGGGAAGAGTGCCTCTACCTGGGCCACCTGGTCTTTGGGCACGATAAATTTGTACATGTACAAGGTAGGGAAGGTGTGCACTTCCTCCAGTTTTTCCCTAAATGCTTTTTTGTCAACCGCCATAAATAAAAAAATCACCACTCGGTGAGTGGTGATTCAAATATCCTTAAAAATCGTTTCCTAGAAAAATTTGTAACGCTCGTCAGTGATGTCTGCAAGTTCTTTCACCGCATTGTCTACTTTGGAAGCGATACGACCCTGTCGTCGCTGCTCCAGTTGGCTTCTGTACGACTCATAGTCAGATACCTCAGGAGCTTCTATTTTGCTCGCCAGTTCGATCAGGATCACTCCGTTGTTGATGGCGAAGGGCTGGGTTCGCTCGTCGGCCTCCATTGAGAAGATCACCCCTACTGCCTCAGGAGCAAGACCTACGCTTTGCAGTGAGTTGCTGCTCTGCTTGAGGTTGCTCATGTTGTAGTATTTGGCACCATTGCCATAAGCCACTACCATATTGGTCAGTTCATCTTTTTCCAGTGCTTTGATTTTCTCTATGATGACCTCAGCTTTTTTCTGATCTTTTACTTTTTTCTCCACTTCGTTCTTGACAAGCGCAAGTGCCGCAGTGCCTTTTTCCTGCTCCGCTGAAACGGCAGCGATTACATATTGATCTTCTATTTCATATACAGGAGATACATCACCCAGGCTTGCTTTGTTGTACGCCCAGAAGACTACCGAACGAGCCTCAGTAAGTCCTGTGATCCTGCGTGCATTCTTATCTATATTTTTGGCAGTGGTGATTTCATATCCTTTTTGAGCGGCTACTTTCTTGAAAGACTCGAGGTCCTTTGCCTCGAGGGCAAATGATTCAGCGTCTCTGTAGAAGGTATTTCGGGTTTCATCGCTGATGAATATCTCGAGCGCCACTTTGGCCACCTTAAATGTTTTGTTGGTCTTGGCCTCAGTTACGTCAATGATATGGTAGCCAAACTGTGTCTCGACTACATCTTTCAACAAACCGGCTTTTGTTGCAGCAAATACCGCATCGTCAAATTCTTTGACCATTTGCTTGCCCTGCGTAAACCACCCCAGGTCGCCCCCTTTGTTTTTCGTACCATCGGTACCATGTATGCCGGCCATATCTGCAAAGTCAGCACCATTCTTTATTTGGTTTAACACCTTTCTTGCCTCGCTTTTAGCCTTAGCTTTTTCTGCATCCGAGTCATTATTCCATTTGAACAGGATGTGACTGGCTCGAGCCGAGTAGTCCGCTGATTCTCCGGTGCCCGACATTTTGTATACGACATAGCTGCCATCAGCTATCTCCGGGCCGGCAATCTCTCCTTCGGCGATTACGTCACCCTCCACCCTCAATGCTTCGGGTAAGGACTCCATGGTATACTCTACAAAAGCATCATCGCTTTCTGACTTAGCCATTGCGTAAGTTGAATCATCGTCTGCCTCTGCTAGTTCGCTTTTGAGCAAATTGATATCCTCAAGGACTGCAGCAGTATCTTCTGCTGACGGCACTACTGAAAAGCTGATGTACTGAATTTCCTTCGATTCTTCTTTTTGGTATTCTTGAGAGTTTTCACTCAAATAGGCTTCCAGCTCCGCATCTGTGACCGATACCAACGAATCGTGCACGCTGAAAAAAGGTACATACAGGTAGTTGACATCTGCTGTAGCAGAGCTCACCTGGTATTCATTCTTAGCCTCTGCTTCTGTTACATAGTTTGTCTTGGCCATCAGGTTGTCAAATTTTGTTCTCCTTCTGGCAGGGATCAGAGACATCTCAAAATTCTCATAGGCCGCTCGTTGTGCCGGTGGCATTTGTCCACTCTTGAGTCCTACCAAAAAGTCTGTGATTTGATCCTTGGAGAACTCACCCGTCTCAGGATTGGTAAATGCCTGTCGGATTTGAGGGTGAATATTGTCGCCCTGAACCATATCCTCAAGCTCATCATCTGTTACTGCGATGCCTAGTTGTTTAAACTGGTTGTCAAAGGCCTTCTCGGCGACCAGAGCTTCCCAGGTTTGGGTTCTGAGGTACGCCTGCTGAGCGTTGTTGGGGCTTCTGCCCTGATTGTTTTGACGGAAGTTGAAGGTAAGTTCATTTTCTTTAGCGAGGAAATCTTCGTATTTAATGGTCTCACCTGCGATCTCCGCAATATCGGTATCTCGACCACCCAAAAGCATGGAGTTTGGTCCCAGGAGGTCTCCCGCTACGAAAGCTACGATAGAGAATCCTACTACCCCTACCAACACCTTGCCCATCTTGTTTCTCAGCGTATTTATAAGTGCCATTTTTGTATTATTTTATAAAAAGGAAGCGCAAAATAAGTAAGTCTGCCTATAATATCAAAGTTTTTCAATAGGATCGAAAAACCAGTCTAAAGTTCGTCCTCATGAGGCACGATCTTGAGCTTAACTTTCTCGATACGAGCCTCTTCCATGAGCAATATTTCGAGTGAATATCCGGGGATTTCAATGGTCTCACCTTCCTCAGGGAGGTTTTCGTTTACCGACAGGATCAGGCCACCGAGTGTGTCATAGTCTCCATCAGGAAGCGACCAATGATAAGTCTCATTGAGGTAATCTATTTCTTGTCTGGCGCTGAGCAAAAACTCTGTAGGGTTGATCATTTGCTCAAGTAGATCTTCGTCATCGTGTTCGTCTTGTATCTCACCAAAGATCTCCTCAATGATATCTTCGAGGCTAACGATGCCTGAGGTGCCACCATATTCATCCACCACCAGTGCCAGGCTGCGGCGCTCTCTAATTAGCTGGATAAGGAGTTCGTTGGCAGGCATGGTCTCCGGTACAATGCTGATTTTGGTGAGTATGTCCTGGATGCCTTCGGGTTTTTTAAACATGGCCAGGGAATGGCAGTAGCCCTTTACATCATCGATAGACTCATCATAGATAATAATTTTGGAGTGACCGCTTTCTATGAACTGAGCCTTGAGGTCATCGATCGAGTCATTGATATCTATTGCGACAATCTCAGGCCGTGGGACCATGCACTCCCGTGCCTTCACGGTCTTAAAGTCCAGGGCGTTGTTGAAAAACTTGACGTCTACCTCGGCATCCTGGCTGCTGTCGATACTTTCAGTTTCTCCAATTTTTTTGATGTAAATGTTGAGGTCAGTGAGCCCGAATACAGGTTTGTCCTCGGAGTACTCTAGCCTCAAAATTTTGGTTATTAGAAACTTACTGGCTCCAGCGATCACGAATACCACGGGGCTAAGAATGAAATAGATCAGCACAAACGGAACCGCCAAAACAGATAGGAAGGTGTATGGATTGGATAGAAAAATACTTTTTGGGATGTACTCTGCTGTAAAGAGCACGATGATCGTAGAGATCAATGTCTGTAGAAACAGAATGACCAGGCTATTGTTGATCTCCTCTGGGAGCCATGCAGCCAGCCAAGGGTCTAGAAAAATGGCCATGAGGATGCCATAGATTACCAACGTGAGATTGTTACCGATCAGTGTAGTGGCAATAAAGCGCGAAGGCTTATTGGCAAACATGGAAAGAATTCTACCCGTGAGGTTGCCTTGTTTTCCCTGGAGTTCAATATGCAATTTGTTGGTAGTGACAAAGGCAATCTCAACACCCGAGAAGAAAGCGGAAAATACAATACAGGCAATGATGCTAGCGGTCAGCTGAACGTCCATATGTTCTTAGTGGCAAATCATCGCTTTTCAGATGATTTTAGTTTGTATAAAAGTAAAAGAGATATGGATAACATAAAAATCCAATAGGCATGGCCAAAGCCCACAGTGATGGTTTGGTGCATGCCAATAATCATGAATCCTGCGGATAAAGTAAGGATGATGGTCTTGAGCATTTACTCGTATGTTGTAGTGTCTTCTTCGTACTCCAGGTCAGCATCAAAACCTTCGTCTTCTACCTGGTTGCCACCCTCGTCGATGTGCATGGTGCCGGAGGGTTTCAGGATCGTGTATTCCTCAAAATCCTGAGAGGCTTCCAATCCTTCCCCGGTATGTACTTCATTGCCGGACACGATCGTGACAAATTTGTCTGTATGAATGCGTTCCTCTGAAGGTACCCAATTGAGAAGCTCCGAGGTGAGCTCGTTGTTGGCGTACATCTTGCGCCAGATGACATTGCCTTCTGCTTTGTAGTAGTCCTCGTCGGCAAAGTAATAACCGGTGTTGGCACTGAGGTCGGCCGTCTTGACCCCCAATTCATTGTAAAACTCTATAAATATCCCCTCCGGAAAATCACGGTCGTCGTTTTGCAGTACGTCTTGTTTTGGAGCTCTGAGCCTGAGCTTCACTACGGTGGAGTCCGAGACCAGCACGTCGATTTTGGTCATGCTGACTGTTGGGCCTTCATATATCTCCTTATCCATCATCTTGGATTGGTTGTTGCACGCCAGTAGTGCGATGACTGCTACAATGATGAACAGGTTTTTCATACCCAAATAAAAAAAGAAAGCACCTGACTTTTGCAATCAGGTGCTTCTATTTGATTCTTTAAATTCCTTAAGGTCGTCTTTCCAACTTTACAGTTTCGTTGATCCAGCATCCGACAGTTTTGGCCTGACCTTCTTCCAGACCTTCTGTAAATATATCTGAGATAGTAGGAAACTGTTCCTTGGCCGATTGCATACGCTCTGAATCACCCGCCTTTTGGAACTGGTTGAACGCAGCAATGAATACCAATCGATCTTCCACTCGGCTCACGCCCTGCTTACAGTCGTTGTAGCTGGTCATGTACAAGTTGCCAATCAATGTATACGCATCCTTCAATGAAGGATCATTGGCCAATGCCTTTCTTGCGTTGAGTCTTGCTTCTGCTTTTCTACCCAGATTAGCAGATACTTTTGCCTTGCTCATGTAGATCTCTGCCTTTTCCGTATTGTCCTCAGTCAACTCGATGGCTTTGTCATACCATTCATTTCCTTTTTCTGTGTTGCCAGCAGATGTGTACTTAATCGCGATCACTTTAGCCAGTCCGTACTCAGGGTCTGTTTCAAACACAAGCTCCGCAGCCTCAATAAACGATGGGCTATCTGTACACTTGCCTGTAAGCATTAGCTTAAATACTTTTTTGGCCATTTTTGGATCTTGTGATTGCTTCATTTTTGGCACAAGACTTTCTTCTATGAAAGCACAATCCACCTCCACGAGTGAAGCCAAAATGTCGTCCACAGTTTTTTGTACACTATTGTAAAAATCTAATTTCTTACCCTTCTCGATTCTCTTTGAAAGGACTTCAGAAACGATTTCATACACTTCAAAGATTTTGTCATCAGAGATTTCATTTCCGGCAGACTTGTATCGTCTTACCACATCCATGTACGCCCCCAGGTTGTTGTCAAGTACACGGTCTCCATTGAGCTCAAAGGTCTTGTCAAACAGATCGAGAAGCTCCTGGTACTTGCTTCGGTCTCCTTTATAGAACTTATAAGCATCGTATGCCTTTCTATTGAGCACCTTACCTTCATTACCAAAGTATTGAATCCTCTGGTCGTACATCTTCATGGTCATAGCCTGGTACTCCTTCTTCTTGGCAGCATCTTTTTCGCTGGTAGAGAGACCTTTGTATAGTTTGATTCCATTGATGTACAAGGATTCATTTAAATCCGGGCAGTTTTCCAATAGCCAGCTATGAGGTGCAACGGCTGTTTGATACTGCTTGCTTCTTACCGCATCCGTATACAATGCATTCTTTTCTTTTGCGGTCTCTACATCTTGAGGCCAGTTCCATCCCGCTTGCGCCAGAGTCACTGTGGCGCTTCCTAAGAACAGAATTGCAGTGAGTAGTTGTTTCATTTTTCCAAGTTTAATAGCTTGATTGTCAAATTTCAAAGCGAAAAATTAGAACGATCTCCTGAAATTCTCAAATAAAGCGTTGCTTAATCATTAATTATATTTTCTTCTTACAAACCAACGGTCATTTATGGTGGCTCCCACGACGAATTTGAAATAGTTTTCTTTAATCAGATTGTTGCTGGTAGTACCTCGTTGGCCGATTTTCATAGCCATGTTTAGCGATGACACTGCTCTCACAGGTAGTGACCACCCAAAACTTATGCCAAAGTCGTCGATGGTTTGGTCATTGACAACATACGGAAGCTGCTGGTATTTTATTCCCACCCGATATCGGACTCTGGCCAGGTAGTTGTCTATGTCATCGTAGTTGGGAATAATCTCCACACCAAGACCCGCTCCCAGGGTACTCTCGTATTCGCTGGCATCAGGCCCAAATCCGGCATCGGATTTCCATTTTGAAAGCGTAACGTCTACACCGACTGTGATAAAGTTGTTTTTACTCCACGAGAAGCCCACGCCCAGTTTGCTTGGCAATGAAAAGTGGTCGTCAAATGAACGGTGCGTTAATGTATCTCCACCCACAGTCGTGCCCAGGCTGGTGACACCTGTCTCGAAGTTGACCACTCTCGATCCGGATAAATCCTTTGCCAGATCATATATGAGACCAAACCCGAGTGTGTTGTCGCCATCACCTACTTTGCCGCCATAGGCCAGCCCAAAACCAAAGGTGGAACCTTTATAATTGGTTTTTTCATTGACTACTGATGGAAGCAGATCTATGAAGTCTCCGTTGAGTGTGGATGTGGTCTTGTGCTCCGTAAAACCAAAGATGTAGGACGTACGAAATCCTACTGACAGCCCTTTGTACAATCTAATGCCATTGGACCAGTTGAGCTCGGTAAGGCCTCCATCTCCTGTAAAGTCCATCTGGGCCGTTACGCTCGGACTGTTTTCTACCGGAATCGTCGTGCTGAAATTGTAATTGACCGAACTAAATGGTGAGATTCCGAGATTGGATGTCCATTTGCCTTGTATGATTGGGAAGGCGAAACTAATGTACTTGTAACCAGCCGTGCCCGCTTCTTGGTTGCTCACGCCGTTTGATACCGTTCTATTTTCTCCCTGGAGGGCTATTTCAAATACACTGAAACTATTGCCTGATAGCAAGGCTGGGTTCATGTTGTTGATATGCCAGACGCTGGGGGTGCCAATCCCTACTTCTCCCATGGCAAAATTATGGGACATAGAGGCATTATGCATGTCACCTAATCCGAGGATGGTATAGGGTGAAAATGTATTTTGGGATTTTACCGATTGAATGGATAAAAGCACCACCAACAAAACCAGACTTCCAAACTTGCTCATTGCTTTTTATACCGGAGGGGTCAATAAATCCTTTTTCAGGGCTGCAAAGATGTATTCTTTTATTATAGTTTCAAAAAATATAAATATGAAAGGCCCCTACGGGCTCGATTACACTTTATTCCGTATTAAATGCAGCCTATTTTATTGAATGCACCTTTGACCAGATTAGACGTCCATGGTATTCAAAGAACTTTGGAGGCCAAATATTTATTCGTCTGATTTGGTTTTCAGGACTGTCATGATATCTTTAATAGCAAATTGTCCAGCCCTATTAAAAGAAACTAAGAATAGATAGAAACGTTAGACAGGCTCGATCAATTTTGATATAATTGCCGTCCCATAGCATATGAACCTAAAGTCACCCAAATACCTTTTTCTGGCCCTGATATTGGTTTTGTGTGCGGGCAGTAATCTAATGGCTGCCGCACCAGGCACTACCGAATTAGCTACCGAACTATCAGATTTGTCTGTCTCCTCAGGAGGTGGAGAGGAGGCTCATCCTCATGCTGCTGGCTGGAGTGTGATCCCATTCGTGCTCCTTCTCCTTATGATCGCTACGGGGCCACTTTTTTACGAGCATTTTTGGCACAAGAGCTATCCCATCATAGCAAGTTTGCTGGCTGTGGCTGTAATCCTCTATTATATTTTCGGATTGCACAATGTGCATGCACCAATACACGCTGCTGCAGAATATATTCAGTTTATTTCGCTTCTTAGTGGATTATTCATCGCTTCAGGAGGCATTATGATCAAGGTGGATAAGAAGGCTAAACCCTTGACCAATGTGATCATTTTGCTGATTGGTGCGGTGATCGCCAATATCATAGGTACCACGGGCGCGTCAATGCTACTGATTCGACCCTTTATTCGTCTCAACAGAAACAGGATAAAGCCCTACCATATCATTTTCTTCATATTCATGGTCAGCAACATTGGCGGATCGCTTACCCCCATTGGTGACCCTCCCTTGTTCCTGGGATTTTTGAAAGGGGTACCGTTCTTCTGGACCTTACAATACAACCTGATTCCCTGGGTGTTTGCATGTCTGGTATTGGCGGCAGCTTTCTTTCTGATCGATAGCCGGAATAAATCCGACTATAGTTTTGGTGAGGACACGGAGGTTCCGACCAATGAGATATCCTTTGTAGGCAGACGTAATTTTGGGTGGTTGGCCATTATTGTGGGCTCTGTCTTTTTGGATCCGAATGTATTTGACTGGGTGCCGGCCATTGTATATGACGAACAGAAATTTTCATTTATCCGGGAGATCATCATGCTGAGCTGCGGATACGCGTCCTACAAAATGGCAAGCAAAGAGGCACTGGATGGAAATGAATTTAATTTTGAGCCTATCAAAGAAGTGGCCTTTATTTTCATTGGAATTTTCGGGACTATGATGCCGGCTTTGGAGCTGGTAGGCAACTATGCCCAGTCTCCTGCAGGTGCAGAAATGATCACCCACAACAGCCTATACTGGGGCACAGGTTTGCTATCAGGCTTCCTGGATAATGCACCGACTTATATTAACTTCCTGACTGCCGCTATGGCCTCACAAGGAGGGACCATTAATCATGCGGCCGAGGTAGCCTCTTTTGCTGCAGGGGGATATCCCAACTCGATATTGCTACTGAAGGCCATCTCAGTAGCGGCGGTATTTTTTGGTTCGATGACCTACATCGGCAATGGCCCCAACTTTATGGTAAAATCGATCGCTGAGCAGGTAGGTATCAAGATGCCTTCATTCTTTGGCTACATCATCCGGTTTTCTATACCGATTCTGCTGCCTCTATTCATAGCGACCTGGCTGATCTTTTTCTACTGGAATCTTATTTGATTGCAAGCATTTTGATGGCGGTGATGGCTGCTTCATCACCTTTATTGCCGTGCTTGCCACCCGCCCGGTCAAGGGCTTGCTTTTGGTTATTGGGTGTGAGCACGCCGAATATAACCGGTTTGTCATATTTAAGAGAAACTTCGGTAATGCCATGTGCCACAGCATCACAGATAAAATCGAAATGTTTGGTTTCACCCTGAATGACACAACCAAGGCAGATCACAGCATCGACTTCATCTTTCTGAGCCATTTTCTGAGCCCCAAGGCTTAGCTCGAAGCTACCCGGAACCTCTACTCGTACAATGTTTTTCTTTGCAGCTCCGTGCTCTATTAGCGTTTCAAAAGCCCCGCTGTAAAGAGCTTCGGTAACTTCCTCATTCCATTCCGAAACCACCAGGGCAAATGTTTTTGATGAAATATCTATCAGGTTTTTGGACGTGTAGCTGCTGAGGTTTTTGAGTACTGTAGCCATGGGTGAGAATTTTTGAGATGGTAAAATAAAAAAGGGATGAGCAAACGCACATCCCTTTTTTTGTAAAATCTTGGTATATCAGTTCAAGCCATTCAATCTGGCGACGTTCTTTTTGGCATCGTTGTATTCCGATGCGCCAAAGAATTCGTCAAGTATTGTCTGATAGTTGTTCATTGCTGCAGCTGAATTACCGGCCTTTTCGTTGGCCAGCGCTGCCTTTTGCAAGTAAGCAGGGCTGAATTCCTTATTCGCATTGTAGTTTGCCGCTTTTTCGTAGAATCCCGCTGCTTGCTTATAATCTCCCAACTCCATGTAGGCATCACCGATCAATGCGTAGGCCCTTGCCTGTACCAGAAAATCAGATGACGAATAGTCAGATAGATATCTGATCGCATTATCAAAGTCACCCATTTTTAGGTAAGTAGCACCTGCATAGAAATTCGCAATGTTGGCTGCGTCTGTCATGGCATATTCGTCGATAATATCGAGAAAGCCATAGTTGTTGCCATCACCATTGAGTGCCAACCCAAGGCTGTCACTCTCAAAATAGTACTGTGCCTGAAACAAGTCCCTTTGCGCCAAATCTTCTTGTGAGTTGAGGTAGTACTTACCAAAAATCACACCCAACAATACAATGGCGATCACTCCACCGATGGAGAAAACCACCGTTTTATTCTTTTCTATAAATTCCTCAGATCGAGAAATTTGCTCTGCTAATGCTTCCGGATTTTCAAATACACTGTCGTGATGATCTTCCGTACCTTTCTTCTTTTTTGACATCCTTCTTAAAATTCAGTCCGCAAATCTAGTAATAAAAAATTGATAAGAAATTTAGGGTAAGTTTAGACCTCTACGAATGGATAATCCGGATCAGTATACACGTCAGTATATGCCTGCTCTGCTGATGGGAAGGCCGATTGCTCGGAGAACTCAACGCATTCCAGGACGGTCTGCTTGATCTTGGCGTCAATCGCATCCAGATCTTTTTCCGTGGCCAGCTTATTCTTCAATATTGACGTTCTTACCTGCTGGATCGGGTCTTTTTGTTTGTATTCTTCTACTTCCTCTTTGGTTCGGTACTTAGCCGGGTCAGACATAGAATGCCCTTTGTATCGATACGTTCTGAATTCGATCAATGTAGGTCCGTCACCTTTTCTGGCTCTTTCTGCAGATTCAGCCACTGCGTAGTGAACGTCCTCTACAGACATACCGTCTACTGAGATGGAAGGCATATCATAAGCCAAGCCCAGTTTATCAAGATCAGTAACGTTTGATGTTCTTTTTACAGAAGTACCCATGGCGTATCCGTTGTTTTCGATACAGAAGATCACAGGAAGCTTCATGGTCATCGCGATGTTCAGTGCTTCGTGGAATGCACCTTGACGCACAGCACCGTCACCCATGTAACACATACAGAGCTTTCCGGTTTTGTTGTATTTTTCAGCGAAAGCGATACCGGCACCCATAGGAATCTGACCTCCTACGATACCGTGCCCTCCGAAGAATCCATTTTCTTTATCAAACATGTGCATCGATCCGCCCTTTCCTTTAGAAACGCCGGTCTCTTTGCCATATAGTTCCGCCATGATCGCCTTAGGGTCTGTGCCCAATGCCAATGGATGTGCGTGATCTCTATAAGCGGTGATGTATTTGTCACCTTTTTCCAGGGCAGATACTGCTCCAGCCACACAGGCCTCCTGTCCGATGTACAAGTGACAGAAGCCCTTGATTTTTTGCTGGCCATAAAGCTGACCCGCTTTTTCTTCGAATTTTCTCATCAAGAGCATTGTCTCGTACCAAAACATCTGGGTTTCTTTGGAGAAGCCTTTTTTGGACGAGGCTTTCTTTGTCTTCTTTTCTTTTACACTTGCCATTTCAAAAGATTTAAAAGCGGATAGAATTCCTAATTTTATAGCCGATTAGTCATTTTGACTAATGGACTGCGAAATTAGCTATTTATCCATATTCGGCAAAACTTTATGTTTCTTCAATCCCTTGAGCTCCGGAATTTCAAAAACTATGAAGAGGCACAAGCTGATTTTTGTGATCACATTAATTGCCTCGTAGGGCTCAACGGCAGCGGCAAGACCAATATACTGGATGCGATCCACTACCTGTCCATGACCAAGAGTGCCTTCAATACTACCGATGGACAAAACATCAGAAAGGAACAAGGGTATTTTGTTATCAATGGAGATTTGAAAAAAGAGAAGCTCCACTCTATTCATTGTAGTCTGAAAAAAGGAGAAAAAAAGAAATTCACTTTTGATGGGGGTGAATATGAAAAGATGAGCCAGCACCTGGGTCAATTGCCGATAGTGCTGATCGCACCGAACGACGATGAACTGATCCGCGACAGCAGCGAGGTGAGAAGAAAATACTTTGATAGCATTATATCTCAGATCGATTCCGAATATTTGAATAAACTGATTCGATACAATCATTTCCTGAAACAAAGGAATGCCCTACTCAAGGCTCACTCAGAGGGAGCCAGCCTGGATTCAACGTTGCTTGCCACCTATGACGGTGAGCTGGTTAGGGGAGGGAAGGCCATTGGGCAGACCAGGAGTCAGTTTATCCGGGAATTTGAAGAACATTTCGAAAGCAACTACGGACTCATTGCAGAAAAGAAAGAGGAGGTAAGGATCACCTACCGAACCAAAGCTTTGGATGAAGGATTTGAAAAGGAATTTGAAAGGAGTCGCCAAAAGGATATAATCACGCAGAGAACTAATGTTGGCATTCATCGGGACGACTATGTATTTGAAATCAGTGGTCAACCAGTGAAAAAATTTGGTTCCCAGGGGCAGCAGAAGTCCTTTTTGGTAAGTTTGAAACTGGCGCAATTTGCGTTCGTGAAAAAGCAGTTGGGCCTCACCCCGATCCTGCTACTCGACGATATTTTTGACAAGCTGGACGACGGGCGGATTGAGCGGATGCTGGAGATCATCACATCGGATCAGTTTCAGCAAATCTTCATCACGGATGCGCGAGAGGAACGTACGATGAGCCTCATCAACAATCGCTTTGAGCCGCTAAAAATTTTTAGAATCGAGAATCAGAAAATTTCAGAGATCACTCCCCAGTCTTAATTAATTTTTTGAGCGTACCCTTAGTTCCTTTGGCGAGATAGACGCCTGAAGGAAGATGCTGCACATGATTGGTGCCTTTTTTGAGTGTTCCCCAATTTTTGCCGGACAGGTCGATAAGCCAAAAAACTTCATCAGAATCTGACACTTCCAGAAACAGTTCAGCACCGAAGGGGTTTGGATACACATTGGTCAGCGGATTGTTAGGTTTCGTTATGGAGAGTGGCTCAGGTCCTGGCAGCCCCGAGGATTCTACGATTATAGAAAAATCCCTTGAAACTGAGGAGAGTTTGTACCATTCCCCTTGAATCACTCGCCATTCATGAACAGTCACAGACACACAGTATTCACCAAGCAGGGCCGGGGCGTTCCATGACAATACCCCATCAGATGAAATCTCGAAAATGGGAGGGCCGGATTGGTTTTCGTCCCCCTTCCCAAAATTGAAATAGAATTCAGGGCTGTCCGGCAACCGGTAATTTTCAACTTCCATATTTCTGGACATTTTCGGAATGCTCAACTCATATGATAAACTGTCTCCATCCTTGTCGGTCACTGCAAGATCCGATTGATAATGGGTGAATGTAACAGCGTAAAAAACCGGGTCTGACCCGAAGACTGGTGAATTATTATGTCCTACGAAGGGATCAAGAATTATGGTCGCTTCTATGTAAAAAGGCGTATCAACTGAGCTGTCCATATTCATCACATTAGCGTTTCGGTTCTGCTCATTATAGCTTATCTGATACCTCCCAGGGAATGCATAGGTGTATTCGAATTCAAACTCATAATACCCCACATTCTCGGATATCAGGGTAAAGTAGGGTTCATCCACCAAATCCCAAAGCTCAAAAGTGTGACCGTCTCCCATATCAATCTGCCCTCCTCCAAAATCCACCGAGCTTCGAAGGTCAGAATAACCAGTAACAGTTATTTTGTGAGATAGTGTTGAGTTGCTGGTTTTTTCAATTTTGATTTGACCTCCCCTAAGATGGGTCGCGCTGGCAATCAGTGGAAACCAAAGTATCGTCAGAAATAGGCAGATGCGTGATGTCATGATTCTTGTCAGGTTGTGCAAAGTAATTTATCTAATCCTTTGTTGGCATAGCAGCTCATCGGACATTTCCGGTGTAATTCGATGATATGCGACTAAAAATCATTTAATTAGAATAAAATAAACCGCAGCTATGAAGTATTTTTTCCTCTTTCTCACCTTCCACCTTTCATATTTTCTCTTTTCACAATCAACTGATTTTTCTGACAATGTAAAAAAGTACATTTCGGTCAACGAAGAGTTGCTGGCATTGCAGAATGTGACTTTGTATGACGGTACCGGGGCTCCTCCCAGGGTCGGCCAGACAGTGCTGATCAAAGATGGGAAGATCTCTGTCATTGGCAACCTAAACGAATTTATCATTCCCAGGGACTACACAGTTTTGGACATGGCCGGAAAAACCATGATTCCCGGTTTGGTCATGATGCATGAGCATTTGATTTACCCGACGATGCCTGGAGAATACTATCACCTAAACGAGATGCTCTATAGCTTTCCGAAACTTTACCTGGCTGGTGGCGCCACGACCATCCGTACCGCGGGAGGAAGCCAGCCGGATAGTGAATTAGCTCTAGTCAAAAGCATCAAAGAAGGAAAAGTAGTGGGTCCTGAAATTCATGTGACCAGCCAGCATATCAACCGGCCCAATGACATGCCCATCTATGGGTTTGATTTTATCAATTCTCCTGAAGAGGCAGGACGATCCGTGGATTTTTGGGGGGCTAAAGGAATAGAGTCTTTCAAGCTATATATGAATGTCACCAAAGCGGATATGGCTGAGGTGATCAAACGAGCCCATGCCAAAAACTATCATGTGACGGGCCACATATGTGCGGTGACCTACCGGGAGGCGGCTGATTTAGGTATCGATAATCTGGAGCATGGCTTTATGGCTAGCTCAGATTTTCATGTAGGAAAGGCCCCTGATGTATGTGAAAGTACCGCCGCCAGCAAGGCGCTGCAAGCGCTGAAAAAAGACGACAAGGAGATGAAGAAGCTGATGAAGCACCTCATTGACAACAATGTAACCATTACCTCAACCCTGCCGGTGTTTGAGCCCTACACCGGAAGAGAAATCATCCCGGGTGGAGGATTGGATGCAGTGGTGCAGCCCCTGCGGGAAAAGATCATGCTACTATGGTCTCGCAAGCAGGGTATGGACTCTGTCGCTCAGGAAATGTTCAAGAAGGAGATGTACTGGGAAAAGCAATTCTTTGACATGGGTGGTAAACTCACTAGCGGTACTGATCCCACCTCTGCAGGCCGGACAGTCGCCGGCTATGCCAACCAACGCAGCATTGAGCTGCTGGTGGAGGCAGGGTTTACCATCGAGCAGGCACTCATGATTTCCACAAAAAATGGAGCGGAGTTCCTCGGAATCCTCGACAAAAAAGGAACCCTGGAGCCAGGGAAAAATGCTGATTTCGTGATCCTGGATGGTGATTTGAGAAAGGATGTCTCGGTAATCCGTAATATGGAAACGGTCTTTAAGGACGGCGTAGGCTTTGACTCTCAAAAGCTATTTGAGTCGGTGAAAGGGCAAGTGGGGTTGCATTGATCAACTACTCTTTCGATAGTTCCACACCGCCCATGTGTTGAAGACCAGGGCGAAACTGCCAATTTTCAAAAAGTGCAACTTGATATCCTGGAAACCACTTCCCTTGAGTACCACCATGCGGAGGACTTCTATGAAATAGGTCACGGGATTGAACTGCGTGACCCACCAGGCCCAGGTCGGCATGCTCTCAGTAGGGGTGAACAGCCCGCTCATGAGTATGAAAATCATCATGAAGAAAAAGATCAGGGACATGGCCTGCTGCTGGGTTTCAGCATATGTCGATAGCAAAAGCCCAAACCCTAAAATGGCCATGAGGTAAACGATCATAAATCCATACAACAAAAGGAGGCTCCCAACAGGTACGATCCCATAGACCCATCGCGCTACCACAAACAACCCCACACTGAACACAAATATCCCGATGATCCAAAACGGCAGCAGCTTACCCAAAATGAAAATGTGCTTTTTGATCGGCGTGACATTGATTTGCTCAATCGTGCCTATTTCTTTTTCTTTCACAATGTTGAGTGAGCAGAGGTAGGCTCCTACCATCGTCACCAGTATGGCCAGTATCCCGGGTACCATGAAAAAGTTGTAGTTGAGCCGTGGATTGAACCAATTGGTAGAAGCAATATCGATGGTAGGGCTCATGCTGTAGCGAGGCGGCTGCACCCAATCCAAAACGATCTCCTGGTTGAAATCCCGGATGATTTGATTGAGGTAAACTCCACCGAGTGAGGCTTTCACCCCGTTGATGGCGTTGACTGCTACGAAAAGCTTATCTCCGTTTTCCCGTATCAGGTTTTTCTCAAATCCAGCCGGAATCTCCAATATCAAATCCGACTGATCCGATTCGATTTTCGCGAATGCGGAGGCATATGAATCCCCATAATCTGCCAGTACAAAATACCCCGAGGCGATGATTTTGTTGACCAGCTTTTGGGTATAGGGTGAGTGGTCATGATCCACGATGGAGATGTTGATATTCTTGATTTCATAGTCAGCAGCCAGGGGCAGGATCAACAGCTGTATGACCGGCATGATAAAAATGACTGGAAGCAGGGCCTTGTTTCTAAAGACCTGTTTGAACTCCTTTTTCAATAAGATTAACAGCGTCCTCATGTCAACCGGATTTTGAATTTTTTCAAACTGACAATTAGCAAAAACAGCGTCATACCAAACAGGATGAGCGTTTCTTTCCAGATAGCCTCAAACCCCAGCCCCTTGATCATGATGGACTTGATAATGATGTAGTACCATCGAGACGGGACGACATTGGAGATGACCTGTAGCACTTTGGGCATGTTTTCGATCGGGAACATAAATCCGGTGAATAGCACCACGGGGAGCAGCATTCCCATCAGGGAGATGAGCATGGCCGTCTGCTGTGAGTCAGTACTATTCGAGATCAGCAGGCCAAAGGACAGTGCCGTGAGAATAAGTAATGTACTCGTGCCATAGAGCAGAATGATGCTTCCATTGATTGGCATGTCGAGGAGGGTCACACTGAGTAGTAGGATCACGGTCAGGTTGATCAAAGACAAAAACAGGTAGGGGATCGCCTTGGAAATGATCACTACCAGGGGGCTGACGGGGGAGACCAGGAGTACTTCCATGGTACCCAGTTCCTTTTCGCGCACGATTGATACGGAGGTCATCAGGGTGCAGACCAGCATCAGTACCAGGGCCATCACCCCGGGTACGAAGTTAGTAGCGCCTTTGAGTTCAGGGTTGTAGAGCATGCGCATTTCGGTTTCGATCTGCATTTGAATGATCGTCTGTTCACTTTGCTCCCTCTGATAGTCCATGATGATTGCACTGGCATAGTTGGTCAGTGTGTTGGCGGTGTTGGGGTCTGAGGCATCGGCTATTATCTGGATTTGTGCATGGTTGGACTGGGCCAGATCCTGATGAAACCGCGCAGGAAATACGATGGCTAGCTTGATTTTGCCCTCTTGGAACGATTCCTCGATTTGATCGTGGCTCAGTAGGTCCTCCTCGATCTGGAAGATATCATTGGCGGCTAGTTGAGTAACAATTTTTCTTGACGCTTCATCGCGGGCATAGTCGCAAATGACGATCCGGGCGTTTTTGATTTCATTGGTAAGGGCAAAACCGAATAGCAGGATTTGCGCGATCGGCAGGCCGAACAGCATGAGCAGGGTTTTTTTGTCACGGAAAACGTGATAAAACTCCTTTTTTATGAAAGTGGAAAATTGCTTCATCCGTCCCCTCTTTTTGCTCCGCGAGCCAATTCCACAAAAACCTCATTCATAGACTCTGCTCCAAATTGCTCCTTCAAATTTTTGGGAGAATCCAGGGCCTTGATCACGCCATCCACCATCATGGATATCCTGTCGCAGTATTCCGCCTCATCCATGTAGTGCGTAGTGACGAAAATCGTGATTCCCCGATCCGCTGCGTCATAGATCAAATCCCAGAACTGTCGTCGTGTGACCGGATCAACTCCTCCCGTCGGTTCGTCCAAAAACACGATTTTCGGTTCGTGCAGCACCGCCACCGAAAACGCCAACTTTTGTTTCCAGCCCAGCGGCAGGCTGCCCACCAGCTTGTCAGCCTCCGGTTTTAATCCAAGCATATCTATCATGGCATTGCGCTTGGCCTTTAGCTCTTTGGCAGGAATGCCGTAGATCCCGCCAAAAAAATCAATGTTCTCCGCAACGGTCAGATCCTCATACAGCGAGAACTTCTGACTCATATAGCCGATGTTCTGCTTGATTTTTTCGGTCTGCTTGTACACATCAAACCCTGCCACGGTTGCTTGGCCTGACGAAGGAATGGACAAGCCACAAAGCATGCGCATGGCTGTGGTTTTGCCGGCTCCATTCGCACCCAGGAAGCCGAAAATCTCCCCGGCCTGGACATCAAATGTGATCTCATTCGTAGCGATGAAATTGCCAAATCGTTTGGTCAGCTTATCGGTATGGATCACTATTTCGCTCATCAGTTCATCAGGTGTATAAAGCAGTCTTCAACGGTCGGTTCAATTCGCTTGAGCTCAATATTCTGGTGATCCAGTTTTCCTAGAGCATCGACGAAACCTGTTGGCTTGCTATTTCCGTGAAATGTCAAATGCTGGTACTCGCCAAATGCGTAGCAGTGATCCACTTGTTGCTGGTTGCGGAGGTCTTTGAGCAATCTGCTCATGTGGTCGGATTTGATTGCGTAGAGATCTGTTGGATATTGTTGGACAATGTTTTTGGGAGTGTCGATGGACATGATTTGGCCCGATTGGATCAGGGCGATACGTTCGCAGAGTGTGGCTTCATCCATGTAGGGTGTCGAAACCAAAATGGTAATTCCCTGGGATTTTAGGCGTTTGAGCATTTCCCAAAATTCCTGCCTGGATACGGCATCCACTCCGGTGGTGGGCTCATCGAGAAAGAGGACTTTGGGTTTGTGAATGAGGGCACAGCATAGAGCCAACTTCTGCTTCATCCCACCTGATAGTGCGCCTGCCCTTCGGTTTTTGAACGGCTCGATCTGAACGTAGATGTCTTTGATCAAATCATAGTTTTCCTGGATCGTCGTACCAAAGACTGTCGCAAAAAAATTGAGATTTTCCTCTACTGTCAGATCCTGATACAGAGAAAATCGCCCCGGCATATAACCTACACAACTACGGATTTTCTTGAAGTCCTGCACCACATCCAACCCTGCTACAGCAGCCGAACCCGCATCTGCCAAAAGAAGCGTTGTGAGTATCCTGAAAATACTCGTCTTCCCCGCTCCGTCGGGCCCTATCAAACCAAACAGTTCGCCTTCTTCCACGGAAAATGAGACATCATCTACCGCTGTGGTTCCTTCGTAGGTTTTGGTGATATTTTCAAGTTCGACCGTTTTCAATTCTCAATTGTCAATTAGAACCTCTCCGTACATCCCGATTTTATACGTCCCGTCATTTTTGACCCCTACCTTAACCGCATAGACCTTATTGGCCCGTTCGTTTTTGGTTTGAATCGTCTTGGGCGTGAACTCGGCCTTGTCGCTGATCCAGGTAATGACACCCTCTGTCGTTTTATAGTCATCACCTTCGTCTGTTCGCACGGTGACTTTTTGGTTGAGCTGAATTTGCGAAAGCTGATCTCCGGTCACATAGGCCCTCAATACAATCTGAGAGAGGTCCGCAATTTTGAAAAGGGGTTTGCTCATGCCGGTCATTTCACCCGCTTCAGCAAATTTGACCAGGACCGTTCCGTCAATTGGGCTCTTGATTTGGCATCGATTGATCTGATCATCAATCTGCATGAGCTGGGCATCCAGGGCGCTGCTTTGGGCATAGATTGAGCTGGTACTTCTGTTCAGCGAACTTTTCTGAGCTGCAAGTTTGGCCTCCAGGATTTCCAGCAAAGCATTGATGTCGTCCATTTGCTTTTGTGTGGCAACATCGCCGGCAAGGAGGTTTTCGATCCTCTTTTTCTCTTTTTCCTGTTTGGCTATTTCCTTTTCGGTGGCGGCGATTTGCGCAGGAATGTCTGGTCTTCCGGCAAGGATGGCCCTTTTGCTAGCCAATAGCTGAAGCTTTTTCAGATGCAGCGGAATCGTGTCGATCAGACCGATAGGTTGGTCTTTTTTCAGAAGGTCACTTTCTGAAATATTAAGGGAAATGATCTTTCCGGAAACCTCTGCCGAAGTGATGATTTCAGTCGCTTCGAATACACCTGAGGCGTCCGGCTTATCCTCACTGCCTCCGCAAGAAGAGAACAAGATTATTAGTGAAAAGACTATAAAGTTCGAATTTGTTTTCATGTTTCCAGGTTTAGTTTCCTAAAATGTTCATGTATTGATAGGTGGTCATCAAATATTGGATCTCGTGTAGGATGAGGTTTTGTTTAGCGACATTTTCCTCGTTGATCCGATCCAAAAGCTGGGACAGTGTGCCCACTCCATTTTCATATTTGGTTTCATATGACCTTTTGATATTACTCTTGAGCGACAGGATTTCTTTGTCCTGCTCGATGAGTGTTTCAAAGCGACTCAACTCGCCACCCTTCTGGGTTAGCTGTAGCTGTGTATTGAATAAGAATGTCTCCTCCTGAACCGCAATTTTTTGAAGATCGACTTCCGAGAGCTTCTTGTTGTTGGCGTTTTTGTAGAGACCACCAATATCCCATGAGAGGCTGATGCCACCCACCAGGATTTGATCCATCTCTGCGGCGCCAAAAGGAATGCCCGGCTCGATGAACGTGCCGAACCCCATGAGTCCCAGCTTGGGATAGAGTGAGGATTTGTCCATGCTGTATTTTGCCTCGAGCAAATTTCGCTGGTAGTCAAACAGTCGAAGCTCTGGTCTTAGGATGTCTTCTGAAACAGAGCTTGGTTGAATCATGGGACGTTCAAATTTCGCTTCTGTAGATATCACATCGCCAGTCATTGCAGAAAGCACCTCGATGTATGCGGTTTGATTGTATGAGAGTTCGGTGATTTTCTGATAGGTATTGATGATTTCGACCTGGATCTCGTCAATATCTGATTTGAAAGCCGTGCCGTTGGCCACAGCTATTTCCACACGTTTTTTGTTGCGATCCAGATTGCCTCTGAGCAACTCGAGTTGGGCAATCTGCTCATTGATCAGGAGTATGCCGAAGTACAGGTTGTTGACCCTTTCGCGCAAGCTATAAAGTGACACCTCCACATTGGCCTGCTCGATATCGGACTGTGCGGATACGGCAGCCTTCGATGCTTTGGTGATTCCTCCATCCCAGATCACCTGGTTGATCTGGATCACTGAGATCAGATTGAAACTTGAAGGGTCGGAGGCTGGGCCACCCGGCATGCTTACTTTCGGAGTGCCATCAATATAGCCTCCGATGGCGGTGAGGCTGAGTTGAGGCAGAAAGTTCTTGTTGGCATTGGACAGAGTAAACTCACGGGTCTGCTGGAGCAGCTCGTACTGCTGGACGAGGGGGAAATTGTCCCGGGCTTTTTGGTGACATTCCTCCAAGGTGATCTGACCAAAGGACTGAAATAAATAGAAACAAAGAAGTAGGCATAGCGTCGATTTCATATCATTCGGGTTTTAGTGTGGCATTGATCCACTGGGGAATCATGGTTTTGCGCTGATCCATCAATTCGTTGAACTCCGCATGAGACAAATCACCCATGCTTCGCAGGAGCGGCGAACCGACAAATGGGAAGACAATCATGCTGACAAGGTTCATCAAAAACTGTAGCGGAGGTATGGGAGCGATTGTTCCGTCACTCACCTTCTGTTGGTACTGGAGCAAAAAGTTGGAATTCATCAGGCGCTCACGAGGATTGATCGTTGATAGCAAGTGCCCCTGGTTGTTGCGCAGCTCGCCGAGTACAAACGTCGGCATATCAGGATTGGCCTTGAGCAGATCAATATAACCAGCGGTGACCCGCTCGATCTTTTCTTCGAATGTGGTGGTCTCGTCCCTGAGCATGGTGGTCAGCACTTCCAGAAACTGCTCCAGCGTCTCTTCCATAATGATGTGAAAGAGCTTGGCCTTGCTGCGAAAGTAATAGTTGAGCAGGGCCAGGTTGATCCCGGACTGTTCGGCAATATCACGGGTTTTTGTTCCTGAGAAGCCATACTTATTGAAGAGTTCTCGCGCTGTGGCTTTGATTTTTTCTTCAGTCGATTTTTCTATATCGGAAGCCGATTCACTCATATCATGTTGAATTTCAGTACTAATGTAGTTAAACCCATGATTTAAACAAATGTTTAATTTGTTTTTTCAAGATGATGAAACGGCCTTTGACCGATTCTTTCTAATTTACTTATGTGAAAAACTGGAGTCATATTCTGATCATTTGCCTTTTATGTTCTTGTACAGAAAAGTGGAGTGAATCACAACAGGTGGAGCTGGATAAGTTGACAGATGGGCTTGTACAGAACATCGAACTCAGCAATCGTCTCACCCTGTCAGAGCTTGAGTTTTTGGTCGATCAGAATGGACGAAGGCCATTCGATGTAGAAGTACTCAAAGAAGCCAAAAGAGTAATTCAATTTCTCAGCGAAAATGAAAATTGGAATGGCATATTGGATACAGTTCTTATTGAAAAACGCCGATTGCAAGAATTGGATGAATTACTGGATCGCTCTGTAAATCATGAAGCGTCACTAAGTCCCCTACAAAAATCCATGATGCTGGAAGAGGTGGTGGCATACTATGCCATGATGGTTGGTGGAAACTGCATCTGCTTTGACGAGCCTCGAATCAAGTTGCTTCGATCACTGGAAGACACATCAAAATACAAGGTGATCGCAGGGGGAAGCCTGCCCGACCGGGAATATGCGGTAGTTGGCAAGGACAAAAATGCTCTGGATGTGGTTGATCCATTTTTGGTAGAGAGGAAAATGAATGTGGACTGGGAACAAATCGATAGCAAAAGACTGATTTATCATGTGCCGGAAGATTAAATATTTCTTTTGGATGGGCTTGGTGATCAGCTCCTGTCAATCTGAACTTGATCCAGAGGTATGGAATCAATATGTCCAAATTTCACAAGCACAGGATTGGCTGACTGAGCAGGTGCTTCATCGTGGCATGGATCGTATCAAAAAACAGGTGGAAGAAAAAGGCAGATTACCAAAGGATGTGGAGATGCTTCGGAGTATTGAAAATGAACTTCAGGCATATTATGAAGTGAACAATTTGATTTCAAACTCCATTGAAAAAAGATTGAACTACAATGGTGAGTTGCTTGAGTTAATGGTAGATGACTCAGTTGCCAAGGCTTTTGATCAGAAGGCAAAGACCTGGATGTTCGAGAGAGTACTCAACACAAAGCTGAATGCAGGGCCACACCCAACTGATTGGCTAGTTTACGAACTAAAATTTCGTGAAATGGGCTTAAACTATTTGCAGGAGAAGCTGAGCAGCGCCTATGCGGAATTACAAAATCCCAAGATGGCTTACATGGACAGCACGGAACTGATCCGTGAGGTTTTTTATGTTTATGACAAAATAGAGATCAGCGGAGTGCCACAGAAGCTAGATAGCACAGGAGTTTTTTCCATTCCACAGGCACGCCCTGTGACGATCACCGTCCCCAAAGAGCAGGATATTTATCGATTAGTTGTGGTGGAGGATACGGAGTTCATCCTCAATTAGCCACCACGTTTTCCACATGGATCACCTCCCCCTCCTCGTTAGTCACTTTGATCTGAAGTTCTTTTCCCTCAGGGAAGGCATGGATGAGCTCCAGGTTCATTTGGAGTTTGGACATAGGTTGTCGACGATTAGCCGATAGTTCTTGAATGAGATTTCCTTCCAGGTCCTCTAGTGTCATTGAGATAGAAGAAGCTTTTCGTACGATATACTCAAACTGAACCTTCTGCCTTTTGGATTTCACTTCCTCATAGGGTTGGTTGTTGGACAAACTGATTTCCTTGATCACGTTTCCATTCTCATCTTTGAGCCGGACATAGAACTGAGTCTCCTGATCCAGGATATTATTGAGTCCGATCGTGAAGATATGCACCCCTCCAAAAAGATTTTTTAAGGGAAAGTACTGTCTCAGTTTGTTGCCTGCCGAGTCGTACAGAGCCAGTTCGGCCTTCATGTCTCGTGGCGCATGATAAACCATATCGGCACGTGCAGAGAAAACGATTCTTTGTGCCGGACGGGGAGCCGCCATGATTTCTTCTCGTGTAGGAGGATTCTCCATTCGGTACACCGCAATGATGTTGGCGAGATCCCAGGAAGCATCTACATAATCGGGGTGAAAAACATTGTCGATATTCGATCCATCGGTAAAAGCCCAAACAGCTGCCTGACCTACGGAAGACTGAAGCTCGTTTTCGTTGACGATCTGAGCGATTCGTGCCAGCTCATATTGTGCAATTTTTCCGACCGTGTATTTTTCTTCCTTTTTGGGCGCGTAATTGGAGAGTTGGGTGCATGCTCCATACATATCAAACCCTGATACAGACCGACCTTTGACGAACATAAAAGATTCCTCCAAAATGATCAGATCCTGGGCTCCTTCGTCCTCAGAGTGCAGCATCAGTCCGGCCGGCACCATGATGTTGAGATCAACGGAGATCAGATTTTTGACAATTAATCGGGCAGCGTTGTTCCCCAGTCCTCCATTTCCTCGGGCAGCAACAGAGATTCGTTTTTTCAACAGGGCGTCATGGATGTGCAGGGTATCAGCGGCTTGTGAAAAATAGCCCAGAACAAGCAAGGCTATTAGAGCCAATAGTTTTAGGAAGCTTTTCATGAATAAATAGGTTTGGATTCATAACGCTTCTAATCCAAATCTATTATTCCGTCAGTCCTCCCAAAGCGGGTCTCCTTCCACCCAAGGTGCGCCTGCTTCTTTGAGTTTTTGACTGAGTCCGTCCATTTGAGTTAGGTATTTACTCAATTTTGGTTTAATCGTAGACAGCTGCTGACTGGCCACTGCCAGGGATTCCTTATGTGTTTCGGTGGGGCCATAAGTAGTAAACGAGAATCCCATGAGTAAGAACATCAACCGATCCTCCACGGGGTAAGGCGTCTTTTCACCGATTACTCGTTTGGATGGGCTGCCATAAAGCTCAGTATCCAGACTCATTAGTCCCTGTCTTACTGATTCTATTTCCTGATCCAGCTCTCCCAGCTTCGCTGCAGATCGGTTGGCGGCCGTTCGCATGCCTTCAATTTTCTTTATCGAATTTTTCAGCTTTAAGCTTATCGCTTGATAATCAGATCGAACCTTGTAGAACTCAGCCCAAAATGCTTTGGCCTCTTCAGCTGTTGGTCCCTCAAGAGCTCCTTTCCTAAGTGGAACTACATTGAAGCTTACCGGATCATCCAATTGTTTGAACTCGTTGTTTTGCTGGCTATAAAGCGTAGCTGTGTATGATCCGGGGGTTGCCAGGTATCCTCCCTGATCGAAATACCCTGGTTGGCTACCATTATGTATCTCAATTTTTGATTGTGATGGATATCTTAAATCCCAGCTGACCCGGTTAAATCCCGATTTATTAGCCGCTGCCACTCGCCTAACAACATTCCCATCAGCATCCTTGATTACCAGCCAAATTTTAGGACCTAACTCTTGCATCTCGGCATCCAGTGCCTGCCATCCGGCAAAAGGAATATTTTGATTCTTCAGCTTTTCCTCATAGTCCATTCTTTTCTGAGATTTGGTAGTGAGACTGTCTTTGAGATAGTAGGTAAAGACCGCTCCAAACGACGGATTATCCGCCACGAAGTGTTCGGCCCCCTGTGTGCCTCGCTTATCCCCAAAATCTAAAACCGCCCTGGGAAGGTACCAAAGTGCATCCCTGGTTTCAAATAGCGCAGCTTCTTGATTGAGGGTTTCGGCTGTCGTGCTTCTCAAAAAAGAATAGTCGTCCAGGATATAAATACCCCTTCCAAACGATCCGGCCACCAGGTCATTCTCTCGTTTTTGTATCGCAAGGTCTCTGAATGAGATGGTTGGTGCTCCGCCTGTCAGTTTCGTCCATCCCGACCCTCCGTCAACAGAAAAGTACACGCCAAATTCTGTCGCCAGAAAGAGGAGTTTTGGGTTCACATGATCTTGAACCAGTCGCCAGACGAGCAGGCGAGAAGGGAGATTCCCTTTAAGGGATTGCCATGAGGCACCTTTGTCTGTACTCTTCATTAGGTACGGTTTGTAGTCACCGTACTTATGGTTGTCAAGTGAAACGTACACTGTACTCGCCTCGAACAAATCGGCTTTAATGTCATTTACAAATGCTGTGGATGGCACTCCCGGCATGCTGGAGACACTGATTTTGCGCCAGCTATCGCCATCATTTTCTGATACCTGGACTATGCCATCATCGGTACCCGCATACAGCAGTCCTTTTTGCACAGGAGATTCTGCCAATGAAGTGATGCTATTGTAGTTGGACATGGCAAACACATCCCAGGCATTGTTCCAGCTTTGCTTTTTGCCCATTATGGGCAGTTCGATTCTTTCCTGATTTTTTGTCAAGTCACCGGATATCAACTCCCATTTATCCCCTCGGTTTTCAGATTTCCAAACGCGATTGGAAGCGAAATACAAGGTGGTGGGACTATGAGGGCTTACCAATATTGGGGCATCCCAATTGTACCTTTCCGTTTTTTCTCCTAGTGCTGGTTGAGGCTGGATATTCATTGCTTCTCCGCTGGTCATATCGATT